>NZ_CAWNHY010000090.1:0-6359 GCF_963874335.1 Vibrio sp. V10_P2A27P122
CGTGTCATGCGCTCTTTTGGCGGCCGAGTTGAATGCAAATCGAAACTGGGGGAGTTTACAGAATTCCACTTATACTTTCCTATGGTACCCAATGCCCCCCAAGCCGACTCGCTTCGTACTCCTGATTTCAAAAGTTGGCAACAACCTAAACCGAATACCGAGCAAAGAACCGTTGACAATATACAACCAATCGATAAGCCATTTCTAATCAATGACAAAGCCCCCACGGTGCTCATCGTTGACGATAAAGAAGTACAACGCTCACTAGTTCAAATGTATCTGAACCAACTTGGTGTTAACAACTTGCAGGCAAACAACGGTGAAAATGCAGTAGAAATCTTTAAAGCGAATTCCATCGATTTGATCTTGATGGATATTCAAATGCCAGTTATGAATGGTTTTGAAGCCAGCCAAATCATTAAGGCGCATTCTCCGCAGGTTCCGATCATTGCGCTGTCAGGTGAATCTGGCGAACGTGAGCTAGAAATGATTAGCAAGCTGATGGACGGTCGTTTAGAGAAACCGACGTCATTAAATGCGTTACGGCAAGTAATCAGCCATTGGTTAAATAGAGACGTTGTACCCAATGCTCATACAGCAAAGAGTGGAACGGTTATTTGACGTAATTGAAGACACCAACATCCAGATAAAACTCAGCCAGTACCAAAACCATTTCAGTGCTGGCTGACATTTTAAAACCGCATAATCTATTATAAACCGTCTACTACCTACACTCGCCAAGCCTTGACCTGAGCGACCCCAAGTAGTTCTAGCTGAATATCTAATGAACCCATGCAAGTTATACATGCAATAATTACATATTCACCTTGTTTCACATCTCATTTCATGAGCGACAGGGTTGAGCACCGCACCTTTTCAGTCTATTGTTTGTAGCGAAAGACAGGTTCGACTTAAACAACACCTTTGCTTGCACACTTTTAGCCGCCTATTTTTGGCGGCTTTTTTCTTGCTAGGCAATTATTTTCTTTTTAACAGCGCGATACACTCTTCGTAGTGAGGGGCATAATTAATCAGAGCCGCTTTTGCGGCTCTGATTAATTATGGTTGTTAAAACTATTGATTTACTCTCGGCCAAACACGTTATTTTCTTGCTCTTGTACGCGGATAAATGTGGTGCGCTTAGTTAACTCTTTTAACTTAGCTGCACCGACATAAGTACAAGTTGAACGCACACCACCAAGAATGTCAGAGATGGTGTCGTGAACGCTGCCACGGAAAGGTAGCAATACAGTTTTGCCTTCCGCTGCGCGGTATTTTGCAACGCCGCCAGAGTGCTTCGCCATTGCAGACTGTGACGACATGCCGTAGAACTTCATGTAGCTCACGCCATCTTTTTCAAACACTTCGCCGCCAGACTCTTCATGACCTGCAAGCATGCCACCAAGCATGACAAAATCAGCGCCACCACCAAAGGCTTTAGAAACGTCACCTGCGCATGTACAGCCACCATCACCAATGATACACCCGCCTAATCCGTGCGCCGCATCGGCACATTCAATAATGGCTGAAAGCTGAGGATAACCAACACCTGTTTTCACGCGCGTGGTACAAACCGAACCAGGGCCGATACCAACTTTTACGATATCCGCACCCGCAAGGATGAGCTCTTCACACATGTCACCGGTGACAACGTTACCTGCCGAGATCACTTTATCTGGAAATTGTGCACGCACGCGTTGTACGTAATCAACCAAGTGCTCAGAGTAGCCGTTAGCAATATCAATACAGATGAAAATCAGATCGTCACTAAGCGCCATGATGTCTTTGGTTTTTTGAAAATCAGCATCAGATGTACCAGTAGAAACCATCACATGTTTAAGTGTTGATGTATCGGCGTTTTTAACAAACTCCGCCCAATCAGCTACTGAGTAATGTTTATGAACCGCTGTCATTACATCATGTTCAGCAAGTGACTTCGCCATAGCAAAACTGCCTACCGAGTCCATATTCGCCGCAATAACAGGCACGCCGGACCATTGACGCCCACTATGCTTGAATGTAAAATCGCGGGTTAAATTTACTTGAGAACGGCTTTTTAGTGTTGAACGCTTAGGGCGAAACAGGACATCTTTAAAACCTAACTTAAGTTCTTGTTCGATACGCATTATGTAATTCCTTGATTAATTGACCATTTGTGTCTCTTTTGCAGAGTGCGTAGTACCTTCGTTGGCAGACGTCAGTACATTTTGGACACAAAAAAACCGGAGCGTTGGCAGACGCTCCGGTTTTCAGCATTATAGGCCCGGATTTCTTATCGGCAAGTCTGATATTTGCATTTTTTTTGTGGTACTATCTCGAAACTTTCATATCCGACACTTCTCAAGTTCATCTCTCTCAAATACTCATCGTGTAAATTTTTATTTTTCAATACGTTATTAAAGAACGCATCATTTTAGCGAAAGCTTTCATACAATAAGCAAACGTTACCTTGTTCAGCATTGCGCCGAAAATGTGAGGTAAGTCACATTCACAGAAGAGGTGACTCAGACATTTCTATCGGCGATTTTTACAGATTGTGGTGAATTTTTATCATTAATCCGTCCGTTTTCGATTTTAGTGACATCACACCGCAACTCCTACCATCCCAAAGACATAGTTATTTTGTGGTTTATTTTCTGTGATATTAGGCGTATTTATAGTGAAAATTATAAGTCTAATTAGGAAGAGAACATGATCAACATTGCATTTTTCAGCGCAAAATCTTATGACGCGAGTTCTTTCTCAGAGGTCAGTGATACAAAGATCTTCTCGCTGCACTTTCACGATTTTCGACTCACCCCAGCCACAGCTAAAATGGCCCAAGGATGCACTGTGGTGTGTGCCTTTGTGAATGACGACTTAAGTCGCCCAGTATTGAGCCAATTGTATGAAAATGGGACGAGGCTTATCGCAATGCGCTGTGCCGGATTTGATAAAGTCGATCTCGATGCCGCAAAAGAGCTGGGTATTCAAGTGGTGCGAGTGCCTGCATATTCACCAGAATCGGTGGCAGAGCACACGGTAGGAATGATGATGTGTTTGAATCGCCGCTTTCACAAGGCGTACCAACGTACCCGAGACGCTAACTTCTCATTAGAGGGGTTGGTCGGGTTTAACTTCTTCGGTAAAACCGCGGGAGTTGTTGGCACAGGAAAAATTGGTATTGCCACAATGCGTATTTTGAAAGGGTTGGGAATGAAGGTACTGTGCTTCGACCCTTATCAGAACCCTCTGGCGATTGAACTCGGTGCAACTTACTGCAGCCTTGAGGAAATCTACCAACAAAGTGATGTGATTACGCTTCACTGCCCAATGTCGCCAGAGAACTACCATTTACTCAACAGCCACGCATTTTCCCAAATGAAAGATGGCGTGATGATTGTAAACACCAGCCGAGGTGAATTACTCGACTCAGTTGCAGCAATTGAAGCACTGAAACAAGGTCGTATCGGCGCTCTTGGTTTAGATGTTTACGACAATGAAAAGGATCTTTTCTTCCAAGATAAGTCGAATGATGTGATTGTCGATGATGTATTCAGACGCCTATCGGCTTGCCACAATGTACTATTTACAGGACATCAAGCCTTTTTGACTGAAGATGCACTACACAATATCGCTCAGACAACTTTGGATAACATTCGTGCCTTTGCAAACAATCAACGTTGCGGAAATGAGCTTGTAACGCTTGATTAATTAAACCCATCACTAACATGAAGCCTCCTTGATGAAACACCAAAAGGAGGCTTCGAAATCATTAACACCCTGATTCTATGAACGTATTTGTAAAGAGGCTAACGCTTCAGATGTAGCATCTTGTATTGATAAAAACAATGAGTTAATTTTACCCGTCGTGGTTCGCATCGGGTTTAAAGTAATGCTTTGGTACATATAATCGGCTTGCTGAGTGACAGGGCGAACATTACGACATTTGAAGAGATATGGGCGCTGCTGCCAAGTAATAAAACTACGACAACCTAAGTCATACACAGGTTTAGTTTTGAGCTTAAACCACTCTTGGGGGATTTCAGGAAACAGTTCAAAAATGGTTTTACCAATCGCATCGTGCCCTTGAATACCGCTGTGGTGTGTCATGAATCCATTCCACACTTGCACTTCGTAATCACGATTAATCACGATCAGCCCCATATCGACATTCTGCACCATATCCACCATCCAGTGGAACTGTTCAAATTCTGCAGGGAGATTCATCGTTAAAAATCCTCCATCAAGTACGCTAATTTACTGTCTAGCAACGGAAGAGACTCATCGACAAACATAAAGAGCAAGTCACAGCGGATCGTCGTTTGATCAATGTTGTAGCTCACTTCAAACGTCATCGTTTTTTTAAATGATCCAGCGGTTGAATTGATCACAGAGTCAATGGAGATGTGTTGCCCAAGCAATACTGGAGAGCTTTGAAAAAAACGCACCTCCGATTGCTCGCCTAATCCATTCAGAAAAGAACCAACTAATATGTTTGATACATCCATTAACAGTTCTAATTCTTCAAGCTCTTCACTGTCTGCTGGCACTTTCATTAATTTTTTTAGGTCAGAAACACTGGAATCACTCAAGAGCACCAGTGCTTCACCTGCAATGCCTTCACCGCTAAAGCCTTGACATACACCAGAAACTTGATCATTTTCTGCCAAGTCACGAAGTGCCATATGTAGCTCACTCACTTCAAAAATATTGACGTTTGGTAGCGGTAAATGAACAAATACATCAAAGTGCCGCGCCAGAGCATCAGCTGCTCGACCAATCGAAACGTTCGCAACTTCCATATAGATGTCACGACGTTTTAAGATAGGTAGTTCAACAGAGATAGGCGTAACGATACGAGGCTGTGTTGGCGGTTCGACTAACTCTCGTAGTACGCTATTTAACACGTCCTTATCAATCGGCTTTTGAATAAAAGCACGCGCCCCTAACGCCAATACTCGATCTTTCGCTTTCGGCTGTATATCACCAGAAACAACAACAACAGGTGTTGTCATCCCTCTGCGTTGCATCTCTTCTAGCGTTCCGTAGCCGTCCAGTTCAGGCATAGTTAAATCGAGGAACATTAATTTAAAATCATGCTCTTCAAGATTTTTAATGCCATCTAAACCATGGACTGCGAAAGTAATATCGGCGTTTAGAGAGGCGGGAAGTGAACGAGCCATCTGCTTCCGAGCCAGTGCAGAGTCATCACAGATGAGTACGGGGAAAGACATGTAATCACCTTCTATTTATTAATTCGATAAATAGAGTGTATACCTAAACCTCGCGTAGATGCGAGTTGCGCAAAAAATTAATTAAAAAGTTTTAGGGGTTATAAAAGGCTACACACTCAAGCGAAACATCGGTTAGCAAGCAACAATGCTCGCTCATTTCAACCTCATAGTGAGGGCCAGAAGGTCAGTACAGCAATCCGCAACACAATAGCGGTAACAATGAATGCCACTCCCAAGCGGTACCACTTATATTCCTCAATTGACATGGGAATGCGACGATAAAACATCGTGATGACACCTTTCCAGTCATGGCTACGTTTACCATACCGCACAATACTCGTCAGAATAAAAATGATGCCCAGCATTAAGATAACTTTCTCTACCCAAAATAATCCGATGCCCATAGTACTTCCTTGTTCAGGAGATAAATAATCATTGCCAACAGTGTATATCGAAAAGATGAGCGCCACTCTTGGACAAAAGTCTAAAGTGCAAAAGCACCAAAAGGGCCCAGTGAGGAAGCCCTTTTGCATTAACAGGAATAATTTAGTTCACTATCACATTAACCATTTTACGCGTAAGTTACGCATAAAGACGCTATGTATGCTATGTATTAAGTGCGCTACGCGTGATGCGCCGTTGTTTTAGAGATTGCAGAGGTTAATTTATCTCGATAACTGAACCAGAGGTATGTCACGACAATAGAGAAGAAGAGATACGACAAAGCAAAGATAAAAGGCGATGTGATCAATTGCGCCGATATCCCCCACGCAACACCGATAATGGTCACTGTCAATTTAGCAAGAAGCCCACAGATGAGAAGAAAAAGGGCAAACTCCGGCACTTTAGTACTTCGAAACGCAAACCAGTAACAGCTGCCTACTGCGAGTGACGCGATGTAAAGCCCAAGCAAAAATGAATGAAAGTGATCAGCAGAGGCCACACCCGCCGAGACAGACGCCATTAAAATCAGTATTAGTTTCATGTTGTAAACCTCTCTTTTTATGAGAAAGTATCCATTCATTTTCGAAAACTCAGTTTACATACATTTTCCTCCATTAAATAAGAATTTCAAGTTCAAAAAATAAGCAATTTTTCCTTATTGGCTTAGAATAAAACAATTGTTAATCAGTGGTTAACAAC
>NZ_CAWNHY010000091.1:0-6320 GCF_963874335.1 Vibrio sp. V10_P2A27P122
TTTGCCGAGACAGGCAAGGCAACGGCGATCAATTCATTCACCGTATAATCTTGGTATTTGAATGATGGGCCAAAATCACCTTGCAAAATATTGGTCAAGTAGGTGAAGTATTGCTCAGACACGGGTTTGTCTAAGCCATATTTGGCTTCAATGTTGGCCATCACTTCCGGTGGTAAAGGACGTTCGCTTGAGAATGGGTTACCAGGAGCGAAACGCATGAGAAAGAAAGATACCGTGATCAACACCAACATGGTTGGTATCGCTTCTAATATCCTTTTTGCGATGAATTTAAGCATAAACTCACTCTTTCAGTCTGTGACAATGAAAATTAGAAAGACGCTGCATGTAAATTACTATCTGAAGATAGCTACATGCAGTGTCTAAGTCGTTATATTTTTATCAGCGTAAGTGGACTTACTTTGCTGTGATATAAAGATCTTTTGAGTAGATCTTCTCTTCCGCGTTATTCATCGGGAAGCCGCCTACATTAGGAGATAATAAACGAGATTTAACATACTGATAGATAGGGGCAATCGGCATATCTTTGGTTAATAGTTTTTCTGCATCCAGATATAGCTTAGTGCGCTCCTCTTCAGAGGTTGATTTTAACGCTTTATCAATAATTGCATCGTATTCAGCGCTTTGGTAGTGCAAACCACCCGTGGTGTTATTGCTCACCATTAAGGTTAGGAATGAAGACGCTTCATTATAGTCACCACACCAACCAGCACGTGCCACTTCAAAGTTACCTTGATCTTTAGAATCTAGATAGGTTTTCCACTCTTGGTTCTCTAATACGACATTAATACCGAGCGTTTTTTTCCACATAGAACCCAGTGCTACAGCGATTTTCTTGTGGTTTTCCGATGTATTGTAGAGGAGGCTGAATTTCAGAGGGTTGTCTTTATTAAAGCCCGCTTCAGCCAACAATTTTACCGCTTCTGCATCGCGCTCTTTTTGCGTCATCTTGCCATATGCTGGCATTTGAGGATTAAAGCCCGCCGTAATTTCAGGTGTTAAGAAATAAGCTGGTTTTTGGCCTTGACCTAAAATCGCATCACTCACAATGTTACGGTCGATAGCGTAAGAAATCGCTTTACGCACACGAACGTCGTCAAATGGTGCCTTTTTGGTATTGAACAGGTAGTAATAAGTACACAAGTTACCCTGAATCGATACTGATTCTGGATGCTCTTTCTTCAGACGCTTAAAATGCTCGGTGGGTAATTCATAAGAGATATCGATTTCACCTGATAAGAAACGGTTCATTTCTGATACTTGGTTTTCAATAGGCAGGAAGGTAACTTTGTTAATGACTGTTTTGTCATTGTCCCAGTATTGCTCGTTACGCTTTAGTACTAAACGCTCATTGACAACCCATTGATCAACAACGTAGGCACCGTTACCAACAAAATGCTCAGGCTTGGTCCATTGGTCACCAAACTTTTCTACGGTTGCTTTATGAACGGGTTTCACGGTTGTGTGGCCCATCATCATGACGAAATAAGGCACAGCATCTTCAAGCTCAACAACGAGTGTGTGGTCATCTTTAGCTTTAACGCCAAGCTCACTTTTGTCTTTCGTTCCTGCCACAATATCTTTTGCATTCTTCATCTTAGTATATTCCATATACCAAGAATAAGGAGAAGCCGTTACAGGATCGACTGCACGTTGGAAGCTGAAAACAAAATCACCAGCCGTGACAGGATCACCATTTGACCATTTTGCATTTTTGCGCAAATGGAAAATGAATGTTTTGTTGTCTGCCGTTTCCCAACTTTCTGCAACCCCAGGAATGGTTTTACCATCCGCGTCTTGGTTCACAAGCCCTTCCAATAAGTCACGAATTACGTGCGACTCAGGAACACCTTGGGATTTGTGAGGATCGAGTGTGGCGACTTCAGTACCGTTACCACGAACGATTTCCTGAACTTTGGCCAATTTGGTGCCGGCTGGAACATCAGCCGCGATAGAAAAAGTAGAAGTGGCAGCCACTGCCATACCCGCCCCTAGAAGAAGGGCTTGGGTGATTTTATTTTTATACATGCATAAACTCCAAGTTTTTATTTTTGCATCCATGACTTCCTTGAGAGCTCTCTAGCATCGCTAGAACTTTAGATTTATTTAGCGCAAAAACTAAGCAGAAAAATCTAAAAACTCCTAAGGATAGCGGCACACATTAGCAACCATTGAAGTAATTTGCCATAAAATCGTAGCAAAAAAATGCATAATTCCATGGTTTACCTAATGGAATAGATAAATAGCCCAACAATTAACTCAAACTCAGTGAATTAAAGTTACCAAGCGCTATCTGGTCAGACCATAGTGCTAAATCATCTAGTGTTGAGTACATTTTCAGCACGTTTCACTGGAAAATCAGCCTTTTTTTAACATCTTAGTTACGTTAGATCTAACTTAAAGGGATAATCCTGCCATCTAAAAATAAAATCCGTGAAGAGTGTCACTAAAATTGATTAACAATAAATTAACAACGTGTTGATTGGTAATAATAAATAAACACTTTCACCGAAAAGTGTAATCTAATACTTACGCAAATCGACATTCAGTTTACGCGATGCTCAAACTGGCACTAAGATGATCGAGCTCAATGTAACGAATCAGCTCCATGGCCGAACGAATGCCCAATTTACTTTGAATTCTCGCTTTGTAAGTACTGACTGTTTTCTGATTAATATCCAGTTGATTAGCTATCTGCTTATTGGTCAAACCTTGAATCAACAAATTTGCCACACTCAACTCTCTGCTGGATAGTCTTTCATTGAGTCGAAAACTAGGTTGAAAATTAACTGTTCGCCCAACCTCCCCCATTATGCTCTGAATGGTGTCAGTCAATGCAGCTGATTTCACAATGTGGCGCGCATGTGCAAGTTCTGCAGATATTGCTTCATGATATTCATTGAGAAAAATAAGTCTTCCCTTAAAATTCATCGATTCAATATGCTGATGCAACTGCAAACTAGCGTCTTTACTGCAGTAGCTATCCACAACCACTAAATTAAAAGGTAAATCACGCAATCTCTTTACAGCGCAAGCGAGATCACTGGCAACGACCACCTGCGTAACGCGTTTTTCTCTCATCAACATTTTTCTTAGGGCATTAGCGCTAGTCGAATTTTCTCCAACTAATAAGCAATACACACCATCTTCAATACTTTGATGGCTTAACTGCTTGCTGATATTTTTGCTATACAGTTCAGCGAGATCGCCAATCGGCATCGGCATCGCCGAATAATAACCTTGACAAGTATCCACGCCTAAATGACGTAAATATTGCCAAGTATCTTCATCCTCCACACCTTCGACAACACAATGCAAGCCTAAGGATTGCGCTAGCAATAAGCACATGTTGGTGAGTTGCTGGTTTTTATAATTGGTGGAGAGATCACGGACAAAGCTTTGATCTACTTTAAGTTCTGTAAAGGGTAATTTCGAGAGCTGACTTAGAGAGGCGTAGCCTGTGCCAAAATCATCAATGGATAAACCAACACCATGCATTCTTAAACGCGCAAGATTAGCCAGTGATGCTGTCGTACCGTTATAGACATGATCTTCCGTCAGCTCGAGCGTGAGTTTATCAGTGGGAAACGCGTATTTGTGACAGAGAGTAAGAATGGGGTCACAGATCAGCTGTTGTAAATTACTCTGGGAGATATTGATTGATAACTGGAGATCGGCTGACAAACTGCCTAAAGCCGATAATGCTTTATCCAAAACAATTAAAAACAGCTTATCCATCAAATTCAGCTCTTCAATAAGAGGCAGAAAATGCGCAGGGCTTAATACACCATGAACTGGGTGATCTAATCGGACAAGTGCCTCGACTCCAACCATGGCACCCGTTTTAAAATCAAACTGAGGTTGATAGTAATTGAATAACCAATCTTCGCTGAATGCTGTTTCTATCTCTTTGTACCCTAATGAGATAGGCGTAATGCTTGCGGCCTGTTGTTCACACTTCACATGAAACGCATGAATCACGGTTTCAAGTTGCTCAATAGAATAGGGTTTTCGCAAAACATCGACAAAATTAAAGCTCGCTAAACAGCACATGTTATAAGTAAGGTCTAACACGGCATCGTCAACAGCACTCAATATAATAATTCCGAGTGAAGGATGTTTATCCCCAAGCATCGACAAAAGCGTAACTCCGTCCATTTCCGGCATATGAATATCACAAAAAACCAGCGATATCTCTTTGCGCAAGCATAAAGCCAACGCTTGGTGTCCATTTGCTGCAATATCGACATTATTCAATCCAAGTTGTCTGAGTTTCAGTTTCAAACTCGTGGCTTGAATTCGATCATCTTCGACAATCAAAATGTTCATTCGTCATCTACTCGTTGCTGTTTATCTAACCATTCTTGTGCTTGTGTAATCACGATTTTCATTTCCATTATCAGTCGTTGTTTTGCAGATACAACCGCTTGTGGTTCTAATTCGCGCTCCAAGCTAACCGCAAGACTCGCGAGATAATCCAGTTGAAGCGCTCCGGCAGAGCCTTTAACACGATGGGCTATCATTTTGTAATCAGAATCATGCTTTTCGAGTCTATCGACCTCGGCCGCTAAAGATTCTGCCACAACAGAAGCAATTTCACTTTTTTCACCCGGTAAAAAGCTCTCAAGCCAGCTTTTTGAGTCAGCATTTACTAAAGGATACATAGAAAGATAACCACTCAACATAGTATACAGCGACGCCAACGAATAGGGTTTATACAACACGTGTTCCATACCAGACTGGTGAGCCTTCTCTGCGATCAACCGTGAGTCTTCTGCCGTACAACCGATAACCACCTTATATCTCTCTTGCGGAATATGATTTTTAACAAATCTTGCTAAAGCGAAACCATCCATTTTAGGCATATGGCAGTCCGTTAGTAGTAAATCAAACTGGCTGTCTTCGTTTTGTAAAAGATGGCATGCCTCTTCTCCATCACCAACAATGGTTGCTTGCACACCAAGTTCATGTAGCTGTTTTTTTAATAACAAACGGTTAATAGCGTCATCATCAACCACCAAAACATGCCCACAAAGTTTCATTTTTTTCGGTTGAACCAGCACTTGTTCACTATCTTTTATCTTATCAATAAGAAGGTCAGGATAGAGATGTTTTTTGGTCATTATCGCGTCAAAATCGACCAAGGATACACCACCTTGACTCACCGAAACTTGCCAACACTTCAACCACTCGATAATGCGTTCGTTAGTGCAACGGTAGTTACGTTGACTCAACGGTTCAGATAGCGGCTCACCACAAATGGGAAGCACTATTGTTACTTGAGTCCCCTCATTCAGCGTACTGGAAACTGTAATATGACCATCCATTAGATTGACTAAATTCGATACTATTGACATACCAAGCCCAGTACCGCCATATTGGCGAGTAATGGTTTTATCCGCTTGCATAAATGGCTTAAATAACGAATCCAAGTGCGCTTCATTCATTCCGCACCCCGTATCTTTTACGGCAAAGACTATCTGTTCTTCCGTCAATTCAACGTGGATGGAAACCGTACCTGCCGTAGTGAATTTAACAGCATTGGCTAATACATTGGTAAGAACCTGATTTAAGCGTAATGCATCAAACTTTGCGTAAATAATAGCTGTCGGCACCCAATCAACAACGAACTCAACGCCTTTCAACTTAGCACTCGCTTCAAAGCTTCTAATGGTGGGACATAACTCTTCTAAAATATTATGCTGGCGTATATCTAATTGTAATTGCTGAGCTTCCATTTTTGAAAAATCTAAAATCTCATGGACATGGTGCTTAATTCTCTCGGCAGAACGAATTGCATTCGTCAATAGCAAACGGCTCTCATCGTTTTTAATTCGAGTTGATAAAATCTCCATCAACCCTAGCATGGCCGCAATTGGCGTTCTAAGCTCATGACTCATTACAGCTAAAAAATGATTCCTCGCATCTACAGCTTCTAGTGCCTTATTATTAGAATCACGTAATGCCAATTCTGAGAGCTTGAGTTCTGTGATATCACTGCAAACGGTCAAGTAATGAGTATCCCCACTCTTGGGATGCGCAATCGATTCATGATTAATGACATAATATTTCTCATCAATCTGATAGTGTTTATTCGACAGATCGACAGATCCGATGCCAGTACATATGAGGCAATTCACATCATCACTAATTAGAGAAGCCTTGCTACATTGCTTATATGAACGGTTAGATAACACTACTTTCCCATTCACATCTGAGATGAAGATCATGCTGGGTATTTTATCGAGCAAATCTGTCAGCCATTGCACTTGAACTTCTGAAAGTTTTGAACTGATTTGACT
>NZ_CAWNHY010000092.1:0-6312 GCF_963874335.1 Vibrio sp. V10_P2A27P122
ATATTAACGAGTCTATTTCTCATCGGTTGTAGCTCTTCAAGCCGCTATTCAATAACAGACGACGTGGCCCCTAATACGCCACTCTCGGTTGAGCATATTGAAGATGCACATCCGCAATACGAACCCTATAGTTTGGGCGGCAACAAGAATTACACTTTGAGAGGCATAAACTACACCATTGTCAAAGAGGCCAAAGGATTTACAGAGAAAGGCCAAGCCTCGTGGTATGGAAAAAAGTTTCATGGACATCTGACATCCAACGGTGAAATCTACGACATGTATTCGATGACGGCCGCCCATAAAACGTTGCCGTTACCCAGCTACGTTAAAGTAACGAATTTAGATAACAAAAAAACCGCGATCGTTCGGGTAAACGATCGCGGTCCCTTTCATGAGGGACGAATTATTGATTTAAGTTACGCTGCCGCTTACAAATTAGGTGTAGTTCAAACCGGGACTGCGAATGTGGCTATCGAAGTCATCACCATCGATAAACCCATCACGACGTCACCACAGAAAAAGAAGGTTCAATATCTCATCCAAGTTGCCTCTGCAAAATCAGAGCAAAGAATACGAACTTTATCCGAACAATTGAGTCAAACATTGACGGTTGAAAGCTTTGTAGACAGTGTGAATGGCAGTCATCGCGTATTTTTAGGGCCATTTAATGACGATGCCCTGACTCAACAAACGCTAGAAAAAGTTAAATTACTCGGTTACGAGACCGCCTTCATCAAAGCGCAACCCGTCACTCAGTGACTTATCAAATCCAGTGATCTTGATTCAAGCTCTGGTTTGATAGGTCGTTTCTGTTAAGATATGGACAGTTAATAAGATAATTTGCATTCCTCATGAAAAAACACACATTCTTAAAACCGATTCTAGCGTCTTCTATTGCGCTTTCTGCAACCTTTACTAGCTCAGTATTTTCTGCGCCTATCGTGATACCTGATGCTCCTCAAATTGCCGCTAAAGGCTATGTGTTGATGGACTACCATTCAGGTAAAGTGCTGGCAGAAAAAGAGATGAACACCAAACTTTCACCTGCAAGTTTGACGAAAATGATGACCAGCTACGTGATTGGCCAAGAACTTAAACGTGGCAATATCTCTCCACAAGATAAAGTGGTGGTCAGTAAAAATGCGTGGGCTAAAAACTTCCCTGACTCGTCTAAAATGTTTATTGAAGTCGGCACTACAGTTACCGTAGAAGAACTGAACAAAGGTATCATCATTCAGTCTGGTAATGACGCTTGCGTGGCGATGGCTGAACACATTGCTGGCTCAGAAGACGCTTTTGTTGACCTAATGAATGCGTGGGCAAGTTCACTAAAAATGAGCAATACGCACTTTGCTAACGTACACGGTCTAGATAACCCAAATCTCTATTCAACTCCATATGACATGGCGCTACTAGGTCAAGCGTTGATTCGTGATGTACCAAACGAGTACCGTATTTATTCAGAGCAGAAATATACCTATAACGGGATTACCCAGTACAACCGAAATGGTTTGCTGTGGGATAAAAGTATGAACGTAGATGGTATTAAAACCGGTCATACGAGTAATGCTGGGTACAGTTTAGTTAGCTCTGCAACGGAAGGGAAAATGCGCCTCATTGCTGTGGTTATGGGTACCAAAGATGAAAATGCTCGTAAATCAGAAAGTAAAAAACTTCTGAGCTATGGCTTTAGATTCTTCGAAACCGTTGCGCCACACAAAGCAGGTGAAACATTCGTCGAAGAAAAAATCTGGATGGGTGACAAGGATAAAGTGGCGCTTGGTGTCAATGAAGATACTTACGTTACACTGCCTCGCGGTCAAGCGAAAGATCTCAGCGCAAGCTTTGTTCTTGAAAAAGAGCTCAGAGCGCCAATAAGCCAAGGTGATGTGGTCGGTAAGCTTTACTACCAGCTTGATGGCAAAGACGTGGCTGAATACCCTCTTTTGGCATTAGAAAATGTGGATGAAGGCAGCATATTTAGCCGTCTTTGGGACTACATTATATTGCTTTTCAAAGGGTTATTCTGATATCCCTTGTAGAAGATAAAACAAAGCCGCCTTACCGCGGCTTTGTGATTATTGAGTTCCATCAACATTCGCTGTAGTATTCGCCACCGCTAATCGAATTATCAACGGGAGTTTCCATTATGCTGACTATCAACTCTGATGCAAAACTCAAAGACTTACTCGAGTTTCCTTGTTCATTTACCTACAAGGTGATGGGCCACGCAAAGCCCGAACTTCCAGAGAAGGTTCTTGAAGTTATCCAACGTCACGCTCCAGGTGATTACAGCCCACGAGTTAAACCCAGTGCAAAAGGGACTTATCACTCCTTATCGATTAACATTACCGCCACCTCTATCGAGCAAGTTGAAATACTGTACAAAGAGCTAGGCGAGATCGATATCGTACGTATGGTTCTGTAGCCCAAAAACCGTGATTGAGATGCCTAGCCTCTCATTTTTTGATTTATTCAATTTTTTTTGAAAGCAGCTTAGGCTGCTTTTTTAATATAAATCATATAGCTAGCATATACCCCATCACACTAAGGACAAATTTATCGTCCTCATTAGTAGTCCATTCGCTGGAAGAAGTTTATAATCCAAAAACTTTATTTATACGGTAGATGAGTCACGCTGATGTTAAATTCGCTTGTTGTAAAACGTCTGGGTCGCCAAGAATACCTTCCTGTATGGGAAGCTATGCATGAATTTACCGATACAAGAACCGAAAGCACACCGGATCAGATTTGGCTTGTCGAACATCAACCAGTTTTTACCCAAGGCCAAGCAGGTAAAGCTGAGCATCTTCTCAATACTGGCGATATTCCAGTGGTACAAAGTGACCGAGGCGGCCAAGTTACCTACCATGGTCCAGGCCAACTGGTGGCTTATTTCTTGATCGATTTACGCCGCAAAAAAATAGGTGTAAGAGAGTTAGTGACCAAAATTGAACAGATCGTGATCAATACCTTGCAAGCATACCGTATTGACTCAGCCGCAAGACCAGATGCCCCTGGTGTCTATGTCAAAGGGAAAAAAATCTGCTCTCTTGGGTTACGGATCCGTAAAGGTTGTTCGTTTCATGGTTTAGCGCTAAACGTCAACATGGATCTCTCCCCTTTCCTACGCATTAACCCTTGTGGCTATCAGGGTTTAGAAATGGCCCAAGTCAGTGAACTGGGCGGCCCGACAGAACTACAAACCGTAGAAAAACAACTTATAATAGAACTCGTTAACATATTGGCTTACGAGCAAGTAGAATTCAGCACAGAAGCACCTCTTCAAAGGTAAAAAGCATGAGCAAACCGATCCAAATGGAAAAAGGCGTTAAATACCGCGACGCTGATAAAATGGCATTAATTCCTGTAAAAAATATGCCAGCCGCCGAACAAAAAGAAGTTTTGCGTAAGCCCGAGTGGATGAAAATTAAGCTGCCGAGTGATAGCCAACGCATCCAAGAGATCAAATCGGCAATGCGTAAAAATAATCTCCATTCGGTGTGTGAAGAAGCGTCTTGCCCTAACCTAGCAGAATGCTTTAACCACGGAACCGCCACCTTTATGATTTTAGGCGCCATCTGCACAAGACGGTGCCCATTTTGTGACGTTGCTCATGGACGGCCAAATGCCCCAGAGACAAACGAACCACAAAAACTGGCGCAAACCATTAAGGATATGAAGTTGAAATACGTGGTTATCACCTCAGTTGACCGTGATGACCTACGTGATGGTGGTGCCCAACATTTTGCCGACTGTAACCGTGAAATTCGAGCATTAAACCCAGAGATCCGTATCGAAACGTTAGTACCGGATTTTCGTGGCCGAATGGATATCGCCCTTGAACTACTCAAAGATAACCCACCGGATGTGTTTAACCACAACTTAGAAACCGCACCACGTCTATATCGTAAGGCGCGTCCTGGGGCAAACTATAAATGGTCACTGGAACTGTTGAAGAAATTCAAGCAACAACATCCAAGTATCCCTACCAAATCAGGCATCATGATGGGGCTTGGTGAAACAAAAGAAGAGATAGTGGAAGTATTGAAAGATCTTCGAGCTCACGACGTCACAATGCTTACTCTTGGTCAATATTTAGCACCGAGTCGCCATCACCTGCCAGTTGAACGCTACGTTCCACCGTCTGAATTTGACGAACTTAAAGAGATCGCACTAGAGCTTGGATTTACTCACGCCGCCTGTGGCCCGTTCGTACGTTCCTCCTATCATGCGGATATGCAAGCCAAAGGGCTAGAAGTGAAATAACCACACAGCACAAGTTCAATCAAGCCGATGTTCACTCATCGGTTTTTGGGACTCTGCTCAGTTAATGATTGAAGCTTGAATATTGATTCTATGTTCTATAGGCTAACGGCATAGAAAATAGATAACAAAGCTAGGGATTTATTAATATGAAAACGATCAGTACATTAGCACTTGTTACAGCCACTTTAATGGCCGGTTGTGCGTCTAATACTCAGCAAGATAACTATCGTGAAGCCTCCTTTGAGCTTTGTAATACTGAAGTCAACATTTACTCTGTGAGTGATGATGGCCGCGTTCGTATTGTCTGCGCTGACGGCTCTAAGTTTGCCTTAAATAGCGAAAAGACACTTGATACTATGCGCAATATTAATATTGAGTATTGTGATGGTGAAGGTTTAGGCAAATTTAACGAGAGCACTAAATATTACTCTTTTCAATGTAAGTCAGGCACATTGCTCAGCATTGCAAAATAGTTCTGCAGAGCACATTCAACAGCGAGAGGCCACTCTTCTTATTGGTGCTCAATAAAATAAATAATGACCAAATAAAAAAGCTCCTAAATATTAGGAGCTTTTTTATTGTGCGTAAAACTACGCGTATACAGGCAAACGCTTACAAATTTCTAACACTTTTGCCTTCGTTGCTTGAATAACAGATTCATCACCCATGTTGTCCAAAATATCGCACATCCATCCAGCTAGTGCTTTCGCATCAGCTTCAGTAAAACCACGGCGAGTAATTGATGGAGAACCCACGCGGATGCCAGAAGTCACAAATGGGCTACGCGGATCATTCGGCACAGAGTTTTTGTTCACTGTAATGTTAGCCGCACCCAATGCCGCATCAGCATCTTTACCTGTAATATTTTTATCGATCAAATCGACAAGGAACAGGTGATTTTCTGTGGAACCTGAAACAATGTTGTAACCACGAGCCAAAAACTCGGCCACCATCGCTTTCGCATTGGCGACTACCCGTTTTTGATACTCTTTGAACTCTGGTTCTAGAGCTTCTTTGAACGCGACCGCTTTACCTGCGATAACGTGCATTAAAGGACCACCTTGACCACCAGGGAATACGGCTGAGTTAAGCTTCTTATATAAGTCTTCACCTGCATTCGAAAGAATAAGGCCACCACGAGGACCTGCCAATGTTTTGTGGGTAGTGGTCGTCACTACGTGGGCATGAGGAACAGGGTTAGGGTAAACACCCGCCGCAATCAAACCAGCTACATGCGCCATATCAACGAACAAGTAAGCGCCCACTTTATCAGCAATTTCACGCATTCTTTTCCAGTCGCAAACTTGTGAATAAGCAGAGAAGCCACCGATGATCATTTTTGGCTGATGCTCAACCGCTAATGCTTCCATCTCTTCGTAGTTAATTTGACCTTTTGCATCAATGCCATAAGGAATGATGTTGTACAGCTTACCGGAAAAGTTGACAGGAGAACCGTGAGTCAAATGACCACCGTGTGCCAAGCTCATTCCTAATACGGTATCACCTGCGTTAAGCAACGCCATATAAACCGCGTTGTTTGCTTGTGAGCCAGAATGCGGCTGCACGTTCGCATAGTCTGCGCCAAACAGTTCACACGCACGTTCAATCGCCAGTGTTTCTACTTTATCGACAAACTCACAACCACCGTAATAGCGTTTACCTGGGTAACCTTCAGCGTATTTATTGGTGAGCTGTGAACCTTGCGCTTCCATTACACGTGGACTTGTGTAGTTTTCCGAAGCGATAAGTTCAATGTGTTCTTCCTGACGAAGAGTCTCTTCTTGAATAGCTGCGAACAGGTCCGCATCGTAATCTGCGATGTTCATATCACGCTTAAGCATCTGTATCTCCTGACTCAGATTTTACTGAAAGTTTCAAAAAAACCACACAACGACCAAAAGCAAACGTTTTCGTCACCGTAATATGGCGCACATTCTACATAATTTGATCTGGGTCATAAAGAACAAATTACAGAAATTATCATGCAGTTTTTTCATAATGGATAGTGAGGTAACTCATGCTAAACAGTAAGTTGGATAATGA
>NZ_CAWNHY010000093.1:0-6146 GCF_963874335.1 Vibrio sp. V10_P2A27P122
TCCATGCCGAACTCAGAAGTGAAACACAACAGCGCCGATGGTAGTGTGGGGTCTCCCCATGTGAGAGTAGGACATCGCCAGGCTTTGAATATTGTCTAACCAGACACGCTGCGGAGCGGTAGTTCAGTTGGTTAGAATACCGGCCTGTCACGCCGGGGGTCGCGGGTTCGAGTCCCGTCCGCTCCGCCACTTATTAAGAAGCCCTGCTAGTAATAGCAGGGCTTTTTTCGTTTGAGTTTCAATGAGATGCTTAAGTCGTTTTAAGCTCTCTCTATTGCAACTAGATTCCCTGTGCTTATTCCTTGATGTCCTCTTGAGCGCTGAAATTCTTTTGGCTTATGTTCATCGAACAGAGTAGCTGCATGAAAGGCGCTACTATCTCAATCAATAGCCATATGAAAACAACGTGTAGGCATATAAAAAAGCCGACACGTTGTGTCGGCTAATCGTTTAGTGTTGTGCTTTACAGAATCTGTTTGAGCACTCTATCGGCCTTAACTCGCGTTACTTTACGCAGTAGTTTTTGTACCGCATCAGGGTAGTTTTCTATCTTCTCTAGTTGTTTGTAGGTACAAACAAGTTGAGTGTGTCGAAGGATGTTGTCGATCTCTTGCTCAAACTTAGGTGTTAAGTGGTGATAGTGATCTTGGATGAGAATGGCATTCTCGAGATCGAGCTTCCATGCTCTTGGATTTAAGTTATTACCAGTGATCAACATGTAGCGCTTATCCACCCATACGCCTTTTAGATGGAAGCTATTCTCTTCATGTTTCCAGAGATGGATAGAAAGATTTCGACTGGCAATATGAGCTTCATTTACTTTGGCAAAACGGCGTAGATTAAGCTCATATAAATAAGGTAAGCCGCCGATTGTCTTGAAGGTTTGCTCTGGGGAAATATAGAAATCGTTTGCCGTTTTATCGCCAACGACAATGTGAACTTTTACACCCCGTTTCAATGCTTTCTTAACTTCTTTAGCGACACTTTTTGGAAAATTGAAATACGGAGTGCAGATAAAGACTTCATCTTTAGCATGAGCGATCAGTTGGTTAATATTGTGGTTGAGTTTATTTCGACGCTTTCCAATACCTACCAGTGGCGTCAAAGCCACTTGATCGGCTGTTGGGATCTGTGACTCAAACTCATAGTTTGCTGTTGCTAGAGAGGCTCTAAATTGCCGAATGTCAGTTTTGATATCTTTCGTCGTTGGCTTCGATGTGTTTGATAAGTCATTGACAGCAGGATGACTTATCATTTTTTGCTGAATAAATTGTACCATGCTATCGGCAAGAGATTGATTGTCGATGGTGTGATAGCGGTCGAATCGATAGCGCTCTTTGTGATGCAAATAAACGTTATTAAGGCTTGCTCCGCTATAGATCACCTGGTCGTCGACAATAAAACCTTTGAGATGTAAAACACCAAAAACTTCGCGACCTCGCACGGGGATGCCGTATACGGGAATGGCGTGTTCGTGGTTCTGAGAGAACTCTTGATACATTGAAGCATTGCCTTCCGAAGCGGCCGCACCAATTAATCCACGTTGCGCTCTATGCCAATCAACGCAAATCGCAATATCTAAGCCAGGGTTTCTTTGCTTGGCATTATATAGCTCCGTTAAAACTTCTCTGCCTGCTTCGTCATCTTCTAAATACAGCGCTACAAGATAGATTCGTTTACTTGCCTGACGGATCGACTGGATCAGATGATTTTTAAATTCTTTTGCCGAAAATAAAACTTCAAAATGATCCGGTGATTGTGCGATGGTCGGCAATCGCTCGAATGGGTTTCTATGAGCAATCATATTGGATGATTTACCTTACTTATTTGCAAAATTGCGAACTGGAGATATTACCAAATTCAACGGTTCAATTGCTAGAAAAGCCGCGCATTCTCGTCATACTAGCCTAGGTATCTCATAGGAATGAGATCTTTACCACTGGATACATAGCGCTCAAACCGTTGCATAAGAGCTATTGGTAGTTCTTCTGTCATTATGGAGTGAAAACCATGACGAGCATAAAAGGGCTCAAGATGAGCGTATGCGAAGCAATAATCCTGATTATTGAGAATATTCTCGCTGCAATAATTGAGCAACTGCGACCCAATCCCTTTTTTTTGGTTTTCTGGCAGCACAAGCATGCCAGTCAGTAATCGATATACATCAATATTTTTAAATCTGACAACAGCAGATATCTGCCCATCGAGCGTGCCTATAACGCACAATTCATCTTTCCTAGCTTTTGCTGAAGGGTAATGTTCTTTGTACATTCGCTTGATCAAAGGAAGTTTTATCGGGGGGAGTATGTCAAATTGTAGTTGCCACATTTCTTCCTGCTTCGAATAGTTATCTGTTGTAGAATGGCGTGAGTTTAATTTATCCATAGAATGCCATGCAATTACATCCCAATGCGAGCTTAAAAAAATACCACACTTTTGGCCTAGAACAATCTTGTCAATTATTAGCTGAAGTTTTCTCTGTGCAAGATTTGGTGGAAATTTACCAGAGTGCAGAATGGCAGACTTTGCCTAAGTTGATGTTAGGAAAAGGTAGCAATGTCCTTTTTACTTGTGATTTTCAAGGAATGGTTTTAAGCAACCAACTGAAAGGGTTACAGCACACGCAGGATGATAATTACCATTATTTGCATGTTTCTGGTGGTGAGGATTGGCCTTCACTTGTTGAATGGGCAGTGAAGCAAAATATTGCAGGTCTTGAAAATTTGGCTTTGATACCTGGTTGTGCAGGTTCTGCTCCTATCCAAAATATTGGCGCTTATGGTGTAGAGTTTCAAGATGTGTGTGATTACGTTGATTATCTCTGTTTAGACTCCTTAACCGTCAAGCGCCTGAGCGCTAAACAATGTCTATTTGGTTATCGTGATTCTATTTTTAAGCACGCTTTGCACAGTAACGCGATCGTTGTAGCGGTAGGACTAAAGTTATTGAAGCAATGGCAACCCGTACTGAATTATGGACCTTTGCAAGAACTGGATAGTCACACCTGCCAAGTTATTGATATTTATAAACGGGTATGCGCTACTCGCAATGCCAAATTACCCGATCCGCGGGTGCTAGGTAATGCAGGAAGCTTCTTTAAAAATCCAATTATTAGTTTAGAACATTGGCAGGCTCTTCTTGAGAGTTATCCCGATCTTGTTTCTTACCCCGTGGAAGAAGGCAGAAAAGTAGCGGCTGGGTGGTTGATTGATCAGTGTGGGCTCAAAGGGTATAGCTTAGGTGATGCTCAAGTGCATCCGAAGCAAGCTTTAGTGTTGGTAAATAAAGGTAGCGCTACAGCCTTTGATGTTATTCAACTAGCGATTAAAGTTTGCATAGCAGTTCAGGATAAATTTTCGATATCTTTAGAGCATGAAGTCCGATTTTTAGATGCGATTGGTGAAACGAACCTTGAGCATCTTGCTAAGGAATTAAAGTGAAAGAGCACAGTGTCAAACTATCATTACTTCGTCATCTGGCCAGTGGCGAGTTTTGTTCTGGTGAGTTGCTAGGAGCAGAACTTGGTATTTCTCGCGCTGCAGTAAGTAAGCATATTAAAGGGATTCAGGAGTGGGGAATTGATATTTTCCGCGTCCAAGGCAAAGGCTATCAGCTTGCTCAATCACTGAATCTACTTGATGCGACACAGATCCAAAATGCCGTGCGTAACCCTGTCGAGCTTTTCCCCATTATCGATTCAACCAACCAATACCTGTTAGAACGTGTAGATAACCTTGCTTCGGGCAGCGTTTGCTTAGCAGAGTATCAGGCTAATGGACGGGGTCGGCGTGGGCGTCAGTGGATATCGCCTTTTGGCAGCAATCTTTATGTTTCCATGTACTGGCGACTCGACGCAGGGATGGCGGCCGCAATGGGGCTTAGCCTTGTGGTCGGGGTCGCGATTGTGGAAGCGCTAGCAAGCATCGGATTTGACGGTGTAAAGCTTAAGTGGCCGAACGACCTCTATTTTCAGGATAGAAAGCTGGCGGGTATTTTAGTAGAAATGACAGGGCAGGCTGGCGCAGCGGCACATTTAGTGATTGGGATGGGAATGAACATTTTCATGCCCGAAAATGAGCAAGCCATTGACCAGCCATGGGCAAGTTTGTCGCAGGTAGCCGACGGTCTGAAAATAGACAGGAACTTGCTCGCTATTGTCTTTATTCAATCATTAGACCAAGCGCTACGTGATTACGAGCTTTATGGGATGAAGGATTTTATACCGCGCTGGAATCGACTCGATAACTTTATTGGTCGAAAAGTTAAACTGCTTATGGGCCCCAAAGAGGTCTATGGCGTGGTGCACGGGATCAACGAATATGGAGCAGTGTTGCTAGAAACAGAGAATGGAATGGAGAGTTACATTGGTGGCGAAATATCGTTACGCAAGGCAGAGTAACCGCTTTACCAAACTATTTTCTTAGTAGTATCTCTTCCACAGTATGATTGAGGCCTTTACGCAAAACTAACTGAGCGCGCTCTTTGGTCGGTAAAATATTATGTTGCAGATTTTTACCGTTGATCGAGTGCCAGATGCTCTCAGCTTTTTCTCTCGCCTCTAGCTCAGACAGTTTTGTGTAGTGGCTAAAGTACGATCCCGTCTCCTTAAAGGCGCTGTGACGAAACTTCATAAAGCGTTCAACATACCACTTTTCAATAAGTTGACTGTCCGCATCGACATACAGTGAGAAATCTAAGAAATCAGATATAAACACTCGATGTGGATCGTGTGGATAATCCATGCCGCTTTGCAAGACGTTCAATCCTTCAATGATCAACACATCTGGCCTATCGACGACTTTCTCTTCAGTGGTGATGTCGTAAGTAAGATGTGAATAGATCGGCGCGCTTACATTTCTTTTTCCTGCTTTAACATCCGACACAAACTGTACCAGACGTTTCATATCATAAGATTCAGGAAACCCCTTTTTCCCCATAATTCCTCTTTCATTAAGAATTTTGTTGGGAAAAAGAAACCCATCTGTCGTGATCAGTTCAACTTTGGGATGATTCTCCCAGCGTGAAAGAAGCGCTTTTAACAAACGCGCCGTAGTACTTTTCCCAACGGCGACACTTCCTGCGATGCCAATGATAAAAGGAGGCGATATATCGGTATTACCGAGAAATTGATGCAAAACCGCATTTCGGCTTTGTCTGGCGGCCACGTATAAATTAAGTAAGCGAGCCAAAGGCAGATAAATTTCAGCCGTTTCTTTCATCGTTAGGTTTTCATTAATACCTTGTAGCTCTTTTAAGTCAGCCTCAGAGAGAGTCATCGGGACAGAGTTACGTAGCTCGGCCCATTGATTGCGATCAAAAGAGATATAAGGACCCATAAAATACCTAACGATGAATGACAGAAAAAAGAAGAGGATGAAACATACATTAAGGTGAAAAGAATGGAAATGCCTTAAACGATAGAATTGAGTGAGAAAACGCATTTTGCTTGAAAAAGCAACGAACAGGCGAGATTTATGGAAAATTGGTTTTTTTTTAATATTTAGGCTTGCAAGGCTGAGCATCATTCAATAGAATGCGCTCCACTTATGCCGACTTAGCTCAGTAGGTAGAGCAACTGACTTGTAATCAGTAGGTCACCAGTTCGATTCCGGTAGTCGGCACCATTCTTTTTCGAAAGAATGAAGAAAAAATTTGGAGGGGTTCCCGAGTGGCCAAAGGGAGCAGACTGTAAATCTGCCGGCTCCGCCTTCGATGGTTCGAATCCGTCCCCCTCCACCATATTCTTAAGGAAATAGCTCTCAGAGTTACGTGTGCGGGCATCGTATAATGGCTATTACCTCAGCCTTCCAAGCTGATGATGCGGGTTCGATTCCCGCTGCCCGCTCCAATTTTTGAGTGCTGATATAGCTCAGTCGGTAGAGCGCACCCTTGGTAAGGGTGAGGTCCCCAGTTCAACTCTGGGTATCAGCACCAGCTCTCCAAGCAATTATCTCCTTTTGATATATACTCCTTACCAATAATTTTGGTTGCGTGGTCATCAAAGCCACCTAAATCCGTACCTAGAGGGACAACTCATGTCTAAAGCAAAATTTGAACGTACGAAACCGCACGTAAACGTTGGTACTATCGGCCACGTTGACCACGGTAAAACAACTCTAACTGCTGCTATCTGTACTACACTTGCA
>NZ_CAWNHY010000094.1:0-6083 GCF_963874335.1 Vibrio sp. V10_P2A27P122
AGAGCTTAGATAATGCAGTTGTCTCTAATGAGTATCTTGTCTTAACGGATAGTGATGAAATTACATCCAAATTCTGGACTGTGATTTCAAAAAGACCTGAAATGCATAAGCTGTTTTTCATTAGCTCCTATGGAGTCGATATTGAAAAATTAGTATTTGATGTTTCTGACTGGAAAAATAGATCTATCGCAATCCCAGATGTGGCAGAACAAAATGCGATAACAACTCACTTCCAAAAGCTCGACAGCCTAATCAACCAACACCAACAAAAGCATGCCAAGCTCAGTAACATTAAAAAAGCCATGCTGGAAAAGATGTTCCCCAAGCAAGGCGAAACCATCCCAGAAATCCGATTTAAAGAGTTTAGTGGGGAGTGGGAGGAGAAAGAGCTAGGTGAATTAGCGGAAATTGTTCGAGGTGCTAGCCCTCGGCCTATTGAAGACCCTAAATGGTTTGATAAAAGATCAAATGTTGGCTGGTTACGAATCAGGGATGTGACAGAACAAGATGGCAGAATTCATGTTTTAGAACAGCGAATTTCAAAACTTGGTCAAGAGAAAACTCGTGTCTTATTTGAGCCGCACTTACTTTTGAGTATCGCAGCAAGTGTAGGGAAACCTGTTATTAATTATATTAAAACAGGGGTTCACGATGGTTTTTTGATCTTCAAAAAACCACGATTTGAGCTTGAGTTCATGTATCAATGGCTTAAATCATTCGAGCTAGAATGGCAACAATACGGCCAGCCTGGAAGCCAAGTTAACCTCAACTCCGATATTGTGAAAGGCCAATTAGTCAGCATCCCTTCAAATGAAGAACAAATCGCTATTGGTAACTACTTTCAAAAACTCGATGCACTGATCAATCAACACCAACAACAGATCATTAAACTCAATAACATCAAGCAGGCCTGCTTGAGCAAAATGTTTGTCTAGCAGGGAGCGTGTATGACTACCTTTAAAACCGAAGCACAATTTGAACAGGCTTTTATTGAAGTTCTCACCCAAAAAGGGTGGGAACCAGAAGTGCTCAAAAACAAAACAGAAGCGGAGTTGCTGCAAAACTGGGCAAACATTTTGTTTGAAAACAATCGCCAGCAAGATCGCTTAAACGATGTGCCACTGACTGTAACTGAAATGCAGCAGATTATTGAGCAGATAAAAGAGTTGAAAACGCCGCTCAAACTCAACGGTTTAATTAATGGTAAAACGGTCGCGATTAAACGAGACAACCCTGATGACTCGCTGCACTATGGCAAAGAAATCAGTTTGAAAATTTATGACCGCCAAGAAATTGCAGCAGGTCAAAGCCGTTACCAAATTGTGCAGCAACCCAAGTTCGAACGAGGTAGCCCGTTACGTAACGATCGTCGTGGTGATGTGTTGTTGCTAATAAACGGAATGCCCGTTATTCATATTGAGCTAAAACGAAGTGGCGTTCCGGTAAGTCAAGCTGTCAATCAAATTGAAAAGTACTCGAAAGAAGGCATTTTTAACGGTCTGTTTTCACTGATCCAAGTTTTTGTCGCCATGGAGCCTGAAGAGACAAAATATTTCGCCAATCCAGGACCAGATGGCAAGTTTAATCCAGACTATCAATTTCATTGGGCCGATTTTAATAACGAGCCTGTGAATCACTGGAAGGATATTGCTTCAACGCTGTTATCTATCCCAATGGCGCATCAGTTGATCGGTTTTTACACCGTTGCCGATGATACCGATGGCGTGCTGAAGGTGATGCGCAGCTATCAGTATTACGCTGCGAATGCAATATCGGACCGAGTGGCAAAAACTAGCTGGAAGCAGTTAGGGGGCGTAAACAATAAAGACAGGCTTGGTGGTTATGTATGGCATACCACAGGCTCGGGTAAAACCATGACCAGCTTTAAGTCAGCGCAGTTGATTGCTCAATCAAAAGACGCCGATAAAGTGATTTTTTTAATGGATCGCATAGAGCTTGGTACTCAGTCTCTAATTGAATATCAAGGGTTTGCCAGTGATGGAGAAGTGGTACAAGCCACCGAAAATACACATGTACTGGTGACCAAGCTAAAGAGCACTGCGCCAGCTGATACCTTAATTGTTAGTTCTATTCAAAAAATGAGCAATATTTTTGAAGAAGCGGATGATGATGGAGTTGCAACAAACTCAGCTGATATTGAAAAGATTAGAGCTAAGCGCTTGGTGTTTATTATTGATGAGGCGCACCGCTCAACGATGAGTGGAGGCAAAGAAGATAAAGAAGGCATGCTGGTAAGGGTAAAAAAAACCTTCCCTAAAGCACTTTTCTTTGGTTTTACTGGTACGCCCATTCATGAAGAAAACCAAGTCAACAGTAATACGACCACTGATGTGTTTGGTAACGAGTTGCATCGCTACAGTATTGCTGATGGTATCCGTGATGGAAACGTGTTGGGTTTTGACCCTTACAAAGTGTCTACTTTCAAGGACGGCGAACTAAGAAAAGAAATTGCCTTACAGCAAGCTAAGGCCAACTCGGTTACTGATGCGATGGCAGAGCCTGCCAAAAAGAAAAAGTTTAATCATTTTATGAATGATGTACCGATGGCGGGTTATAAAGATGCCACAGGCAAATATCATAAAGGCATTGAAGACTATGTCCCTAAAAGCCAGTATTTGACGGATGCTCACCAAGAAAAAGTCGTCGCTGACATCTTGGATAAATGGGATATGCTGAGCCAAGGCAGTAAATTCCACGCCATTTTTGCCACGAATAGTATCGCTGAAGCGATTGATTATTATCACCGTTTAAAAGCAGAAAAACCTGAGCTAAAAATATCAGCCCTATTTGACCCTAACATTGATAACGATGGTAGTGGCGAACGAGGTCCAACATTTAAAGGTGATGGTCTCGAAGAGATTATGGCCGATTATAACGCCCGCTATGGCCTAGAGTTTGATTTTGCCCGTCATTCGGCCTTTAAAAAAGATATCGCCGCGCGGCTTGCTCATAAAGAACAATATAAGAATATTCACAAAGAACCTTCAAAGCAGCTGGACTTACTGATCGTGGTCGATCAAATGCTGACTGGATTTGATTCCAAGTGGGTGAATACTTTGTATTTAGATAAGGTGATTAAGTACCAGAATATCATTCAGGCTTTCTCGCGTACCAATCGTTTGTTTGGTCCCGATAAACCTCACGGTATTATTCGTTATTATCGCTATCCACATACCATGGAGCAGCACATTAACGATGCAGTCAAACTTTACTCTGGCGATAAACCTATTGGATTGTTTGTTGATAGGCTGGTAAGTAACATTGAACTTATGAATAGGTTGTCAGCGGATATCTCTGAACTGTTTTCTAGTGCGGGTATTGAAAATTTTGAAACACTGCCAGACGATGTAGAACTATGTGCTAAGTTTACCGAATTATTTAATACCTTTAACAAGCACCTAGAAGCTGCCAAAGTACAAGGCCTGAATTGGGAGCAGTCTACCTATACTGACTCATCAGAAAGTGAGAGCGGTGCTGAGCGTGAGGTCACTCTGGCTATCGATGAGCTCACTTACATGATCTTAGTTCAGCGTTATAAAGAGCTTGCTGGTAAAAGGGACGGCAATGGTGACGGTTCAGGTAGTGATGTTCCTTTTGATATCAGTGGTTATTTAACTGAAATAGACACCGGTAAAATCGACGCCGATTACATGAATAGCCGCTTTGATAAATATCTAAAAGAGCTTAATCAACACCAAGACTCTAGTAGCGTTGAAGTCACACTCAATGAGTTACATAAGACATTTGCGTCACTGAGCCAAAGTGAACAAAAGTATGCCAAGCTCTTTTTACACGATTTACAACGTGGAGATGCAAAGTTAATTGAAGGACATACTTTTAGAGACTACATCAATGACTATCAAAATCAGAAAGAACAGTTACGAATAGCCGCTATTGTTGAGACTCTTGGTTTAGATAAGGATTTACTTCTTCAGTTGATGACTGGTGATGTGAATGAGCAGAACATTAACCGCTTTGGTCGCTTTGATACACTGAAATCAACGGTCGATAGAAGTAAGGCAAAAGTCTACTTTGAGCGCATTGAAGGCGCGACGATCCCCCCGTTCAAACTGAACATGCGCATTGATAAATACCTTCAAGAGTTTATCTTTGGGCAAGCGGAGGATTTTCTGGAAGATAGTCGAATAGACACTCATGAAGAGAGTCAATATGTGTCCCCTAAGCCGCTTGTTTTTGGTGATATTAAGCTCTATCAAGCAAACCAAGTTCTAGAACTGAAAAATACAGTTGAATTGGGTTCAATTACTTTTAGCACCAGCTCCTTGTATGAAGATAATCCGGCGTCACTATTATCAACTGGTTACTACAATGAGCTTAAACAACTTGGTGTGGTATCTTCTCATGTTTTAGATACGACTCTTACCGCACTTCTCGAACTCGAACAGGTGACAAAAGATCTTGATCTTCCCCTTTATCAAGAAGGTCAGAGTGGCATTGTTTGGGCTCTCAAAGAGGCGCGAGAAGGAAGTGTCGTTGATGAATTCATTGCGGTTGCCATTCAATATGCAGGTGATGAAAGTTATAAACCATTTATTGATAACATAATTTACGATGGTGCCAAAAGTGCTCTGTTTGCCAGCTTTGTTGTATTGCCCAAAATGGCATACAGCAAACTAAAAGCTAAGCATGAACAACAAAAAGAGCGTAATGCTGAAAAGGCTGCAATTGAAAGTTCGCCAAACGTCATTGATTTCAAAATGAATAAGAAACTAGCTGAAAAATGGAAAGGCACTCAGCATTAGAATTGAAAATAATCGAGCACGTGCTGAATGCGTAAATCTAGGATGTTTTATTGATTGAATTAATTCAACCTTAGAGGAGGTTTTCCTCCTCTACTGATGCTGATTTTAGGTTTAAAGCAGAGTGCTAATTGGGGCGATTTTTCATCGCCCTATTTATTTGTTTGCTCAGGTATCGTAGCTTCAAGCACCACTGCGTTTTTGATGTCATTATCAATTGATTTAGCAGATACGACTAACTGAATTGATGTTTTACTCCACTCTCCGTACTGCAATGCTCGGATAAATTTTGAATCTAGAGAGTAGTCTTGTACCTTGGCCGTGAATTCGTCTTTTGTCTCAATATTCTTTAGACGAACTTTAAAACAGTCAGGGTCAGAGGAGTCAACTAGAAGAATTCGAAATAAAGCATTAAATGCTACATCAATGGATTTACGACGAGCATTTTTGCTTAATTCTGTTGCGGTTTCTCCCTCTATCTCAATACCTTGGATAGTACTTTTACTCGATGTACCCAATTCTTTGATAAGAGCTGATTTAGAATCAGTTGCTACATTATTTAGCGCTGAGATTTGTATATTGCTTGCTAAGGTTTTAGTTAGCAACCTAGTTCTCTCTGTTTCCTGTTCAGATAGGAAACGTTGGTTGGTTAGCATTTCACGAGTTTCTTCACTCTTTACTTCGGTTTCTCGGATTTGACGGCGATGTTCTAGGTATTGAGCATAGCTTGTCTTGCCTGCCCAGATCAGACCAAGACTCACCAATGTAATAGCAAGTGTTGTAGGATCCATTTTATCAATTACCTTTGAACCGATGTTTGTTAGAAGAGACTGTAAGTCTATGCTTGTAGTTGTACTGCCTTTCCCCACTTTGACTTGAATTTCTAGATCTTGTCGTTCTTGGTTTGTCAGTACATTGGTATTTGGTGTACCGTATTTTACCAAACAGTATGAGCGGTTAATCCCTTTTTGGATCTCAAGAAAGCCTTTCATTAATGATGGCGTTAATGAAGAATCAAATTTGTCGCCTACAACATGAATGTTAAGTGACGGCCATCCATCAAACGTAACGTGACATTGCTCTCCTTGAATCTCTTTGTCTACCAATTTACGGAGGTATTCAAATGCTTCTTCTTCATTCGAAATAGTATAATCCATATGCTTCAGCCTGCATTTCATTTTCTTATTGTTGAGCATTTAACCGCAGTTTGACAATGATACGCAAGAGAAAGGAATCACTGTAAACGGAAAGGTCTTTTAGCTTCACATAAAAAGTCCAATTCATCTATTATTGGAACAAGTT
>NZ_CAWNHY010000095.1:0-6036 GCF_963874335.1 Vibrio sp. V10_P2A27P122
GAGTCGATCACTCTCCTGTTTTGTATTTATTTGTTTTTCAAAGGAATATAACCATATTCTTCTATGCGAGCCTTTGCTTCCGCTGATTTTAAAGATGCAATGAAAGCTTGAGTCTCTTTAGTGATTTTTTCAGGGTAATAGACCACTAAAAATGGCATGGAAAGTTTATATTCATGAGTGACAATATTTTTTGCAGTGGCTTCTACTCCCTCAAATTTTATCGATTTAATCGATTTATCTACCGATCCCGTAGAGATGAAACCGATCGCTTGAGGGTTATGGTTAATCAGTGTTTTAACCATACTATTGCTATTGACCACTAAGTTATTGGAACTGATGTCTGACACTAAGCGATCATTAATCACACGAGTCAGGCCTAATAAGCTTTCAAAGCTATAGCGGGAACCTGATGATGCTTCTCTGGTCACAACTGCGATTTTTTGATCAGCACCACCGACTTGTTTCCAGTTGGTTATTTTCCCTTTATAAATATCAAATAACTGCTCACGAGTCAGATTTTCAATACTGTTTAAGCGATTGATTACAACAGCCAACCCATCATAGGCAATCGGCAAGGTGCTCATCGTCTCATCTTGCTCACTTTCTGTGAGGTAGCGCGAGCTCATGGCGATATCTGCGACACCTTTTTTCAGTAATGTGATGCCAGCACTCGAACCTACGGCTTGAACCGCGATATAAGTTTCAGGGTGTGCGGTATTGTAGTCCTCGGCGAATACTTCCATGATCCTAGCGACCGAGGTCGAGCCAGAAATATTAACTTCACTTGCGAAGGCAAACTGGGTATGTAGCAAAGTTGAAAGCAGTGTAGCAAGCGCGACTCGAAACATAGTGGCTCCAATATGGTTATTTAGAAAAATTGAGCCACCATAATATGTCGTATAGATGACACTTTTGTGAACCACAAAGGTAAGTGGTTTGTAGCCTTACGGTTTTTCATATCAGAGATAAGCGAAGTCAGCTATAGTCGAGATGTCAGGAAGCCGTGTTTGAGCGAGGGTAAAATGGCGGTAGTGAATTTGTTGCAACGTCAACTAGAACGAAGAGCAGAGCTTGTTTGCCATAATCGTAACCAAAGTGTGTCTGTTGAATTAGGCAAATCCTGTTTTGAGCCTATTGTTAACGGTGTGCACTTCATCAAACACCATTACAAATTAGATTCAACGCATTGCGACTATTCAAGTATCGTGGCGAAAGTGATTTGGGAAGAAGCTAAATGGGCGCTGTATATTCCCAATACGGATCCCGATAAAGAAATTGAAGATTGGTTGCCGTATCCTTTTCTCCCTAAAACAACGGATTTGACGGCGTTGATCCGCGAAATTGAAAAAGATCCTAAATCTTACTTTTGGTGATCAATAAGCAATAAAAAGGCACTCCGAAGAATGCCTGATAGAAATGTCTATGCTGCTAAAATCACTCCCCTTGGGTAGTGGTATTAGCTTCTGAAGGTATAGGTAACGGTTCGAAAACCTGAGTCGGTTTTGCAATCAGACTGCGGTTTTCCATATTCACTTCTGCGAGCACGACTTCGAGCGTATCACCGAGCTTAAAGACGACTTCTTTATCGACAAGCAGCGTTCCACTTTCCGCATTACATTCAATACGTTCTTTGTTGTCTAAGATTAAAGAACCAGGAATGAATGCGGCTGCGCCATTTTCCAAAAGACGTACGCGCATGCCAGCTCGATTGATATCAAAAATTTCAGCCGTAAAACGGGTGCCTTTGCTCGGTTCGTTTACTAGCGTTCTAGCATAGAGCCAGTCGCCTACGTTACGTTCGGCCATTTTGTGGTGTTTGCGGTGTAGTGCCAACTCTTCACCAACGGTTCCATCCGGTGTTTGTACGGGCTCTTTGTTTAAAATATGTGCTTTCAACATACGATGGTTGATCATATCGCCATATTTACGGATAGGAGAAGTCCAAGTGGCATAGATATCCAAACCCATTGCGTAATGCGGAAGAGGTTGGTTTCCTATTTCACTGTAAGCTTGATACTTGCGGATACGATTATCCAGATAGCGGGTCTCTTGCTTACATAACCAGCGACGTAAAGAGGCAAAGCCTTCTAGAGTCGCTAAGTTATCGGCAGTGTATTCAAGCTCACCCGTTGGGTTGACTAATTCGACAACATCGGCAATTTTTTCGGGTTTGAACCCCGCGTGCGTATTGAACACGCCTTGGCCAAAATGCGCTTTGAGCGTTTTTCCCGCACAGATATTCGCGGTTATCATCGCTTCCTCAACAAGACGGTTAGCACTACGGCGAAGATCCGCATGAATTGCCACTACGTCGTTGTCTTCACTCAGTTCAAATCGATAATCAGGGTGATCAGGAAACACGACCGCGTATGTTTCGCGCCATTGTGCGCGCGCTAATGAAAAATCATACAAATCACGCACAACGGAAGCGATTTGGTCACTTGGTTGCCAATCGGCAGAAGTGCCCGTCTCTAACCAATCTGATACATGATCATAAACCAATCGAGCATGCGATTTAATGTTGGCCGCAAAAAAGGTAATGTCATCGCCAATCACACCTTCTTTAGTCACTGTTACGGTACAGCAAAGGGCAGGGCGAACTTCATTTTCCATCAACGAACACAAATCATCGGCTAAATCACGTGGCAACATTGGGATATTGCGGCCAGGGAGATAAATAGTGAAACCCCGCTCACGCGCGACACTGTCCATCTCGTCATCTGGCGTGATGTATGCGGTTGGGTCTGCAATAGCAATGGTTAATGTGAAGTCACCGTTCTCGGTTCTTTGGGCGAACAGTGCATCATCCATATCTTTAGTTGATGCCCCATCGATGGTCACGAAAGGAAGGTGGGTCATATCGATGCGTTGTAGGTCGGCATCATCTTTTAGCTGCCAATGTTCAATACCAGCCGGCTCACTGTTAGGCAGGTCATTTTCAGCTAAAGTCACCCACCAAGGTGCAATCTTATCGTTGGCATCCGTAATTTTATGGGTGATTTCAACCATAAAGCCGCTATCGTCTTTCAGTGGATGGTTAATAAGCTGTGCAACAACCCAATCACCTTCAGAGAAATGTTCAGGGTTTAATCCTTTTTGCACCTTGGCTTTCAGCGATTGCCTTTTTAGTTGCGGGTTATCGGGCGTGACATTCAGCTTACCTTTGTACAGCTTTACACGGCCAATGAAGCGAGTTAGTGAAGGCTCAAGCAGCTCTTGAGGCTCAGCCACTTCTTTCTCATTCTCGGTGCGAATGATGGCCACCACTTTATCTCCGTGTAGGCATTTCTTCATATACGGAGGCGGAATAAAGAAGCTGTTCTTACTGTCAACTTCTAAAAAGCCGAAGCCTTTTTCAGTGGCTTTTATCGTGCCTTCTTTCTTAGGCAAGTTCTCTTGGATTTGTTGCTTGAGTTGAGCAAGGAGCGGATTATCTTGAAACATGTTTCTTTTTCTAACAAATGCGATTGGGCACACTATAATCATTGAGCGGGATGATTACTACCGAAAGCGTTATTTTTGCTAGTCTGCTTTAACAGTGCGCTGTAAATGCAGCTTCTGTGTTCGTTTTGGGTGAATTAATGAGCTTAATGGTCATTTATGACGAATTTTTGTGATGTAATTCAATTTTTACTAGCTTTTTTTATGCTTTTAGGGAATAATCCGCGTCCCTTATATGTCCCTAGCGGCTTGATGCGTTTTAAGACTTATCCGCATCTGAACGGAACTCAGCTCTTTTTAATGGATCGGTATTGGAATTGGTAGAGCACGTGGGACCTTTTGTTAATTAATCTAGTGGGATCTCCATGCAAGACTCTGTAATTCAATTTAGTGAATTAGCCCTAAACGACTCAATCCTTTCTGCTCTAAATGAAATGGGTTTCGTTTCTCCAACTCCTATCCAAGCTGCTGCTATTCCATTTCTTCTTGAAGGAAGAGATGCGCTAGGTAAAGCACAAACAGGTACAGGTAAAACGGCTGCGTTTTCTCTACCTCTACTGAACAAATTAAACCTTTCTCAACACAAGCCACAAGCAATTGTGATGGCACCAACTCGTGAACTTGCTATCCAAGTTGCGGCAGAAATCAAAAACCTTGGCCAAAAGATTCAAGGTCTTAAAGTACTTGAGATCTATGGCGGTGCTTCTATTGTTGACCAAATGCGCGCTCTGAAAAATGGTGCTCATATTGTGGTTGGCACACCTGGTCGTGTAAAAGATTTGATCACTCGTGACCGCCTTCATTTAGACGAATGTCATACCTTCGTCCTTGATGAAGCTGATGAAATGCTCAAAATGGGCTTCGTTGATGACGTAACTTGGATCATGGAACAAGCACCTGGCACCGCTCAACGCGTGTTGTTCTCTGCGACTATGCCTCCTATGGTGAAGACGATTGTTGACCGTTACCTACGTGATCCAGCTCGTGTTGACGTAGCAGGTTCAAACCAAACTGTTGCGAAAGTAGAGCAGCAATATTGGGTTGTTAAAGGTGTTGAAAAAGATGAAGCGATGGCTCGTCTTCTTGAAACAGAAGAAACCGATGCGTCAATCGTCTTTGTACGTACTCGTCAAGACACTGAGCGTTTAGCTGATTGGTTATTATCTCGTGGCTTTAAAGCGGCAGCGCTTCATGGTGATATTCCGCAATCACTGCGTGAGCGCACGGTTGATCATATCAAACAGGGTGTAATCGACATTCTTGTTGCGACAGACGTTGTTGCTCGTGGTCTTGATGTTCCACGTATTACACACGTGTTCAACTATGATATCCCATTCGATGTAGAATCATACATCCACCGTATTGGCCGTACTGGCCGTGCTGGACGCAAAGGTAAAGCGATCCTTCTAGTTCGCACGAACCAAATTCGTATGTTGCGTACGATTGAGCGCGTAACTCGTTCTCAAATGGAAGAGATTCAACTTCCAATGCGTGACAAAGTTGCTGAAGCTCGTCTCATCAAACTGGGTGCAGAGCTAGAAGCTGACAAAGGTCATACTGCTTTAGACAAATTTGTTGAGCTCATTGAAAAACTTCAACAAAGCCTAGAGATTGATGCCACAACACTGGCGGCCATTTTACTGAAGCGCCAACAAGGCAATCGTCCACTGTTCTATGTCGGCCCAGATCCAATGGTCGACGCGATCGAGCGTGAAAAATCACGTCGTCGTGATCGTAAAGAGGGTAGTGAGCGTGGTGAACGTCGTGAAGGCGGTCGCGATAGCCGTGATGGACGCGAAGGTCGCCGCGAATATGGTACTGCGAGCAATGACTGGGATACTTATCAGTTACAAGTCGGCCGTGAGCAAGGCGTGCAAGTGAAAGACATCGTTGGTGCTTTAGCTAATGAACTTGGTTTAACCAAAGGTTCAATTGGTGCAATTAAACTTGCTCAAGGCCATACATTCGTACAGCTTCCTAAATCAATGTCTTCAGATGTTGAAGGCAAATTGCGTAAACTGCGTATTCGCCAAAAAGAAGTCGGTGCTGTTGTATGTGACTTTGATGACTTCCGCGAGTCTCGTGGTCGTCGTGAAGGTGGTAACGGTGGTGGTGCCCGTCGTGAAGGCGGAAACGGTGGCTTCCGTAATCGTGAAGGCGGTGCTCCTGCGGCTGGCGCAGGTCGTGGTGGCCGTGAAGGTGGCTTCCGTGGCAACCGTGACGGTGCAGCGGCGACTGGTCGTGATGGTGAACGTCGTTTTGACCGCAACCGTGGTGGCGACCATCGTGGTAACTTCCGTGGTGAACGTGGTCACGGCAATGCTAGTGCTAATGCCAATGCGGGTACGTTAAGTCGTCCTCGTCGCGCTGAAGCATAATCAATTATTGAAACTCCAAAGCCCGTGATATTTATCATGGGCTTTTTCTTTTGATTTATATAATTCGATCTTTGCATTTCTAGCGTGAGCTAGTTAAAATCTTCACTTCATTGAAGTTCCGGTATTCGTGTTACCGAGTGAGCTTCGATGGGTTATTTTCAATCAAACTCAACACGTGTTGCTTGGTATGCAACACCACTGTAAGGATTATACATGC
>NZ_CAWNHY010000096.1:0-6030 GCF_963874335.1 Vibrio sp. V10_P2A27P122
GTTTAGTGTACTATACATATTTACGGCTAAACATTAAATAGCCATGAAGAACAAAGGATGTAAATCATGTCACCCGTGTTAGAAGTTAAGAACCTCTACAAGGTATTTGGAGAGACTCCGCAACAAGCTTTCCCGCTGTTAGAAAAAGGGTTGGATAAGGACCAAATTTTCGAGCAAACCGGGCTCACTGTTGGGGTCAAGGATGTGTCTCTTTCAATCAATGAAGGGGAGATTTTTGTCATTATGGGTTTGTCCGGTTCGGGCAAGTCCACTTTAGTTCGATTGTTGAACCGCCTGATTGAGCCAACCCAAGGAAGTGTTTTACTGAAGGGTAAGGATATTGCTCATATTTCAGAGCAAGAGCTGCGCGATGTAAGACGTAAAAATATCTCAATGGTATTTCAGAACTTCGCACTCATGCCACATATGACCGTTCTTGAAAACGCTGCCTTTGGATTGGAACTATCAGGAGTAGTGGCTCATGAACGTAATAAAAGTGCAAAAGAAGCGCTCGCTCGGGTTGGCTTAGACGCCTACTGTGAGTCATTCCCTGATGAGTTATCGGGTGGGATGAAACAACGCGTTGGTTTGGCCCGTGCACTCGCCAACGACCCTGACATTTTGTTAATGGACGAAGCATTTTCTGCACTCGACCCGTTAATCCGCACCGAAATGCAAGATGAACTAATCCGCCTGCAAAATGATGATAAGCGAACCATCGTTTTTATTTCTCATGACCTTGATGAAGCAATGAGAATTGGTGACCGTATCGCCATCATGCAAGATGGCATCGTCGTACAAACGGGCACGCCCGATGAAATATTGCATCATCCTGCTAACGATTACGTCAGTTCATTCTTTCGTGGCGTTAATGTTGCCAGTGTTTTTTCAGCTAAAGACATTGCCCGTAAAAAACCCGCGGCCGTTTTTAAAAAACACGACAATGATGGCCCGGCTGCAGCAATGCAGTTACTGATGGATCATGACCGAGACTACGGAATTGTAGTTGACCGTACGAATAAATACTCTGGCATTGTGTCGCTCGACTCTCTGAAACAAGCTCTCAAGCAACAAACATCGCTTAGCGCGGCTCTACTGCCTGACATCGTGACGGTTGATCCGGAGCTGTCTGTTAGTGAATTAATCAGCCAAGTGGCTGAAGTCCCCTACGCCGTGCCTGTTGTCGATCAGCAGGGAAATTATTACGGCGTGATCACCAAATCACGCTTATTGCAGACTTTGGATAGGGAATAATTATGACAACGGAAACCAACATTCAATCCACAGAGGCGCTTGACCCATGGGCGTCTACCGCGCAAACGCCTGTCAGCAGCGATCCTTGGTCAGCGACTACTGCGTCTCCAACTACAGCAGGTGATTGGTTAAATGGCGCAACCGACGCTCCCGCGCCTTTCGATTGGCTGCACCCATTTCAAGATGCAATTATCCCCTTTGATCACTGGGTTGAAACCGGGCTGGGTTGGTTAGTGGAACACGGTAGGCCATTATTTCAAGCTGTCAGAGTACCTGTTGATTTTATTTTAAGTTCATTTGAAACCACGTTAGTTTCAACGCCAGCGCCTGTGATGTTGTTGATTTTATTTTTGATCACATGGCAACTTGCTGGACCTAAAATGGGTATCGCTTCATTAGCCTCGCTGATTACGATTGGATTAATCGGAGCGTGGTCACAAGCAATGGTCACCCTCGCCTTGGTCATGACCTCGGTATTCTTTTGCCTATTGATTGGCTTGCCACTTGGGATTTGGCTGGCCAGAAATCAAACGGCTGCAAAATTCATCCGCCCCGTTTTGGATGCGATGCAAACCACGCCCGCATTCGTGTATTTAGTCCCGATCGTGATGCTGTTCGGAATTGGCAACGTACCTGGCGTGGTGGTAACCATTATTTTCGCCCTGCCACCGATTGTTCGTTTAACCATCTTAGGTATTCAACAAGTTCCCGAAGAGCTTATCGAAGCAGGCCATGCATTCGGCGCAAGCCCAAAACAGATGCTCTACCGTATTCAGTTACCACTAGCCATGCCGACCATTATGGCCGGTGTCAACCAAACACTGATGCTATCGCTGTCGATGGTTGTAATTGCCTCCATGATTGCTGTCGGTGGCTTAGGGCAAATGGTTTTGCGTGGTATTGGCCGACTTGATATGGGACTCGCTGCCGTGGGGGGACTTGGCATTGTCATTCTCGCCATCTTACTTGATCGCCTAACTCAGCATATCGGTACAGAAAATCGCGATCAAAAAGTACGCTGGTATCAAACCGGCCCTATCTCACCCTTTTATTTACTGAAGCAAAAACTGACTCATCAGAGTGCCAACAATCTAGGAGAACAGAAATGAATTACGCATGGAAGACGTTAATCTCAACCAGTTTAATCGCATCGGCGGCATTACCCATCAGCGCTTGGGCTGATAAACTTCCTGGCAAAGGTATTAGTTTACAACCCGTGCAATCGACAGTGGCTGAAGAAACATTTCAAACTCTCATCGTGAACAAAGCGATGGAAGCGCTGGGGTACGATGTCAAACCGACCAAGGAAGTCGACTACAACGTGGCTTATACTTCGATTGCCGAAGGCGATGCAACCTATCTCGCCGTTGGGTGGTTTCCTTTACACGCCGACAAATACTCGATGGCGGGCGGCGACGCTAAGTTCTATCGAAAAGGTCAATATATATCAGGAGCAGCGCAAGGCTACTTGATTGATAAAAAAACGGCAGATAAATACGGTATTACCAATATTGCTCAGTTAAAAGACCCTAAAATCGCCAAGCTGTTTGATGCAAATGGCGATGGTAAAGCAGACTTAACTGGCTGCACACCCGGCTGGGGTTGTGAGATGGTGATTGAGGAGCACTTAACCGCCTACGGTTTACGACCGACCGTTACTCACAACCAAGGTAACTATGCCGCTATCATTGCCGATACAATTTCACGCTACAAAAAAGGCGACCCTATCCTTTATTACACTTGGACACCTTATTGGGTGAGTGGGGTTTTGGTCCCTGGTAAAGATGTCACCTGGCTTGAAGTCCCTTTCTCTGCCCTACCTGGTGAGCGCAAAAATATCGATACAACCCTACCCAATGGAAAGAACTTCGGCTTTGAGATGAACAGTATGCTGATTGTCGCCAATAAAAAATTCGCTCTAGAAAACCCAGCCGCAGCAAAACTTTTTGAAATCATGAAGTTGAATATTAATGATATCAGTGCGCAAAACATGATCATGAGTAAAGGTAAAAACTCTGCCAAAGATATTGAAGCTCATGCCAATGGTTGGATAAAAGCTCACCAATCTGAATTCGATTCGTGGATAAAAACCGCCAAAGAAGCCGCTAAGTAAGAGTATAGAGCCACCCATATCAAAAGGGTGGCTCTGCTTATTTTCAAGGAGGAAAGTATTGGATATTCATGAAGAAGTGCTGGTCGCTATACGCCAAATTATTCGTGCGACAGATCTCCATTCCAAAAAAATAAACAAAGATTTTGGCCTCACTAGCCCCCAACTATTGTTAATGCGTGCGATCCAAAACTCGGCCGATATGACCATAAAGCAACTCTCCGATCATACTAATATGAGCCAAGCTACAGCGACCAGCATTTTGGATCGCTTAGAAAAGCGCGCACTGATCATTCGAGAGCGAGATCAACAAGATAAACGTAAAGTTCATGCGTTGTTGACCCCAACAGGAGATGAATTATTACTCAAAGCACCCACACTGCTAAAAGATAGCTTTATTGAACAATTTCAGGCGTTAAACGCATGGGAACAAACTCTCATTCTCTCCACTTTACAGCGGTTATCGATGATGATGAAAACACCAGAAATAGAAGCATCGACGCTATTGTCTAGTCTAGAACCCGATGATCCTCTCTAGTTTTTATTCGACCGACTAAAGCAAATTGGTTACTTTTTTCTCAACCCAATTCCAATTATCAACCTCAGCCAGATTAGAGGTTGTAATTGACTGAATTTCGGTTATTTTGAACCAAATCTCCTTTTTCTGATTCGTCATGGAATACTTAGACTTATTTCAAAAAAATTATCAATGGATCATCACGATCATGGCGTTGCTTATTTATCCTAAAACAGCCAGCTACACCGTGCGATGGTTTGAGAATATGGTCATAGGCAAAGTCGATATTCATCGGCTTAAACGAGCACGTTGGCTGGTGAAGACCTTACTCTTCTTGGTGTTAGTGTTGACTCTGCTAATGATGTGGGGCGTGGAACTGCGTGGGTTATTGGTTGTTGGCTCATCACTTTTTGCGTTGCTTGGCGTCGGTTTGTTTGCAGGTTGGTCTTTGCTGAGCAACGTCACCTCATTTCTGGTTTTATTTGTACAAAACCACTGTCGCATCGGTTTATGGGTGCGAGTGGTGGATGGCGCAAATTTTGTTGAAGGTAAAATCGTCGACATGAACCTACTCAATGTCGTATTAGAGAATGTTGATGGCAATACAGTGCTCTATCCAAACAACCTCTTTATTGTTCGCCCTGTAATTGTATTAAACAAAACTCCAGAAAAAGCCGTGAAAAAAATCGAGAAGAAACAACTTCCTATCGGAGTAAAACGTTGAACGAATATCAAGACCTTTCACTGCATATTGAAACGATTTCAAAAGCCGATGAGCAGCAACAAATCGACTTACTCGGCGAGTACGTGGAAAGTGGGCTTGATGAAAGCTCGATCGCAATCATCTTAGAAGCTTTTCCTGTCGAGCAGCGGGTACGTCTGTGGCGTAGCCTACCCTTAGAGCTACACATTGATGTACTGACAGAGATGCGTGCTGAAGTACGTTTTTCTATCATCAACGCACTGTCAGAAATAGAACTAAAACTGACTCTCGCCAAGCTCGATAACTTGTCTCTGCTCGAATGGGCCGATTCTCTGCCTGATGAAATCATCAGTGAAGCGCTGCGCTTAATTAGTCGCGACGAGCTTGAATTGTATGATCAAGCCAATGCCTATGAAGATACTGAAGTTGGCCACTGGGCAAACCGTAAAGTGTATACCTTGCCTTTCAGCATCAGTGTCGACAAAGCCAAGATACTATTGGAGAAATATCATTATGACTCTCCACAACATATCTATTTGATCAACAAAGCAAAAAAATTCCAAGGTATCGTGAGTTATACAGAAATTTTGCTTGCTGAAAGCAAAACTTTACTGAAAAACATCAAGCAAGATGATCTCTTTACGCTGAATGCTCACCAGTCACTTTCTGAAGCAGTTGAAGCGTTAGAACATTCCCAATTGCCGACCGTCGCCATCATTGATAACCATGAAATCTTAGTGGGTGAAATTGACTGGCAATTTGCCCTGAGTACACAACGAGAGATTTACGAATCGCGCTTAATGGCCGGTACAGGTATGGATGAAGGAGATGACTTATTTGCACCCATCATTAAAAGTTCCAAAAAACGAGGCCTTTGGCTCGGGATCAACCTGCTGACCGCCATCCTCGCTTCGGTCACTATAGGTATGTTTGAAACGGTCATCTCGCAAGTTGTCGCGTTAGCGGTGTTGATGCCAATTGTTGCCTCGATGGGCGGTATTGCGGGAAGTCAAACCTTAACCTTGATGGTACGTGCCATGGCATTGAACCAAATTACACCGGGTAACCGTTTTGCGTTGCTCAAAAATGAAATTGGTATTGGTTCCATTAACGGTTTGTTATGGGCGTTGATCATTGGTGCTTTGGCAGGGCTCTGGTTCCAGTCAGCGATGATTGGCGCCACCATTTCACTGGCCATTGTCGTAAATATCATTACCGCCGCGCTGTTTGGGGTACTCATCCCGATCACGCTTGATAAGTTTAAGCTTGATCCAGCATTAGCGGGCTCTGTCATCTTAACCACAGTAACGGATGTTGTCGGCTTCTTTGCCTTCTTGGGCACAGCAAGTTTAGTGATGTTGTAGCTTTCCAAACCGCTTGAAGCGGCTTACATCAAAAACGGCAACTTTAAACAGGAAAGGCATGTCATTTCAGACAATTGAATAA
>NZ_CAWNHY010000097.1:0-6008 GCF_963874335.1 Vibrio sp. V10_P2A27P122
ACTCTATACGACTGTTATTGTTTTGTTACAAATAGATTTTAGTATAAGCGCCCACTTATAGCAGATCTCTTTTCTGTGAAATTCTTCGAAATCAATGTTTGCATATATGAGACTGACATCACTGATTGTGCAAGCAATATTGATACTTAGGTTATCGTTTTACTTTGTCTTAGCCACAGATTCTCGGTAAGGTTGAACCCTTATCACCATATCAGTCATTGGCTAGCCACAATTAAAGAAGAGTTTGCATGAGCAAAACCATACATACATGGAAAACCATTTCATTAGTGCAAGAGGATGTAACCCTTCCTACCGGCAAAAGCATTGAGCACACCACCATCGTCCATCCGGGCGCGGCCGTGATTTTGCCGATCACAGAACAAGGCGATATTATTCTGATTAATCAGTTTCGCCCCTCACTCAAAAAGTGGTTGTTAGAGCTCCCAGCAGGCACTTTAGAAAAGGGGGAGCTTCCAGCCGAATGCGCGCACCGTGAGCTTGAAGAAGAGACAGGATATAGCGCAAGTGAGCTGATCACTTTAGGGCAAGTCACACCATTAGCTGGATTTTGTGACGAAATACAGCACCTGTTTGTCGCTAAACAGTTGAGCAAAACTGCACGATTATCATGCGACGATGATGAAGTCATTGAGGTGGTGACGCTTTCGATCCAGAAATTGGAGCAAAAAATCATCACTGGGCAAATCACAGATTCAAAAACCATTGCCTGCCTAAGTAAGGCGAAGCTGTGTGGCTATCTATAAAATACATAGCTATCGATAAAGTGCTTAGCTATCAATAAAGTACAAGCCCAGATAAGCATTGAAGTGAAAATGCTTCTAGCAAAAATAGAAAAACGCATGAGGAGATTATATGGATTTTCGATCAGATACCGTTACTAAACCCACCGCCGCGATGCGTGAAGCAATGGCTAATGCCGACGTGGGTGATGATGTGTATGGCGATGACCCAACCGTCAACGCCTTAGAAGAGTGGGCCGCGCAGCGACACGGTTTTGAAGCGGCGCTATTTACCACGTCAGGCACACAAGCCAACCTGCTGGGTTTAATGTCTCATTGTGAGCGTGGTGATGAGTACCTGTGTGGCCAACAAGCGCACAACTACAAATATGAAGCGGGTGGCGCCGCGGTTCTTGGCTCTATTCAGCCGCAGCCAATCGAAAATAACCCTGATGGCACGTTAGACTTCGATAAACTGCGTGCGGCCATTAAACCTGATGATGCCCACTTTGCTCGCACTCGATTACTTAGCCTTGAAAACACCATCAATGGCAAAGTTCTACCACTCGCCTATTTAGCGCAAGCGCGAACGTTTGTTGATCAACACCATTTGGCACTGCATTTAGATGGCGCGCGCGTATACAACGCCGCTGTAGCGCTGGATGTGGATGTTAAAGAGATTGCGCAATACTTTGACTCAATGACGGTCTGTTTATCTAAAGGGCTTTCAGCTCCTATCGGCTCGCTGCTGTTGGGTTCAAAAACCTACATTGCCAAGGCTCGACGTTTAAGAAAAATGCTCGGTGGCGGCATGCGTCAAGCAGGCATTTTGGCCGCAGCAGGCCATCTTGCATTGACTGAACAAGTCACTCAGCTGAAGACTGATCACGACAATGCCCAATATTTAGCGCGCAAATTAGCGGACTTAAACGGGTTTTCCGTCAATCCAGATTTAGTGCAAACTAACATCGTATTTGCCAAATTAGCTGATTCTATCGATATCCATACAATTACCAATCAGTTGGTGCAAGATGGAATAAAAGTTTCGCCAGGTAATCCGGTACGTTTTGTGACCCATAAAGACGTCTCACGCGATGATATTGATTTTCTAATCAGCAAACTCTCCCTTTATCTCCGATCCAATTAACATTGTGCAGTCATAACCTTATCATCGGCTATGACTGCCAAAGCGTTTTTTCCGTGAAACTACCTCTCAAATCTGGTACAACTGCGCTCGTTAAAAAATGAGACGAGTTAAAAAATGACCAAAAGACAAGGCCGCCGAAGTGCCACTGATGCCCAAAAAACCAAAAGAGACATTCTAGTGGTCGCTGCGGATCTGTTTTGCGAGCTAGGTTATGCACGAGTGTCATTACGAACGATCAGCGAAAAAGCTGGGGTTTCGCACAGTTTGCTGCGTCATCATTTCGGTAGTAAAGAGCAAATATGGCGCAGTATCAGCGATGGTCTCCATCTTTATATGGAGAATTATTTACGTCATATATTGAAAGAGATCCCAGCCAACACCCCCGCCAACGTGCAGTTGTATTTGTTCATTGTACGGCTGCTCGCGCATATGCTGACCGTCAAACAGCCGATTCAACTGATCGCCGATGCGGTAAGACAAGAAGATGCTCTGTTTGATTATTTTATCGACAGTGCAGGTGAAATTGAGCAGCTCGTCGAACAACTTGCCGAGCAATACAACCGTGAATTTTCAGCCACACCAATAAAGGTGTGGGAGATAAAATGGCAGATGATCATGTACGCGCACGGCGCGGCAAGTCTCACACCATTTTTAAAAGAAACATGGTCAGATGAAACTCAAGATGTGAACCAATGCTTACTAAAACATTGGCAACTCTTTAATGACTTGATGATCGCCAAGTTCCATATCGACGAAGCTCAGACGCTCTGTCCGAACTCCATCAATGAGTTGCTGTATGATATTGAATGTGACTGGGCCAGATAAAGCGGGCGCTTTATCGCTTACCTCTACCTGCATGGATGTTTAGTTTTGCTTTCATCTTTCTTTTTTCCGCTGAACGGCTAGGTTTACGACTGCTACGCTCAGTCGGTAAGGCTTCCAACAAACTCGGCTCAAACCCTTTTAACCACTCTTGTGGCAGGCGTTGATTGAGTAAGGCCTCTATCGCTTCAAGCAGATACTCTTCATCTCGGCTCATCAAAGAGACCGCGAAGCCCGTTAGCCCGGCCCGACCTGTGCGACCAATACGGTGCACGTAATCTTCCGCTTTATAGGGCATGTCGTAGTTAACCACTTGCTCAAGTTGCTGAATGTCAATTCCACGAGCTGCAACATCGGTAGCGATCAACGCTCTAACTTTACCTGATTTAAAATCATCCAATGCTTTTTGGCGCGCCCCTTGGCTTTTATCGCCATTGATCGAGGCCGCTTTGATGCCGTCCAATTTCAGTTCTTTGGCTAGTTCATCGCTACCTTGTTTAGTTTTGGTAAATACCAAGACTTGCTGCCAATTACGTGAACCAATTAGATAAGCTAATAACTCGCTTTTACGTTTTTTATCCACTGGATAAACGATCTGTTTTACAGTATCAGCGGTCGCGTTGGCCGGTGAAATTTGCACGCCGACAGGGTCGCGCATCATTTTGTGTGCTAATGCTTTGATTTTGTCATCAAAGGTGGCCGAGAAAAACAGCGTTTGGCGTTCATCATTCATGCGTTTCAAAATACGTTGGATATCAGGCAAAAACCCCATATCGAGCATGCGATCGGCTTCATCCAGCACCAACACTTCGGTTTGCGTCAGGATAATGTTGCGCACAAACAGATGGTCAATTAACCGCCCAGGCGTCGCAATTAAAATATCCGCACCGCCACGTAAATTACGTGTTTGCACTTGCATGCTGGTTCCACCATACGCGGTGACAATCTTCAATGTAGTACTTTGTGCATAAGCACTTAAGCTATCAAACACTTGTTGAGCCAGCTCACGAGTCGGAACCAAAACGAGCGCACGCACAACTTTACTATTGGCTTCTCGTTCGGCTTGGTTATCAAGAAAACGTTGCAAAATAGGTAAACCGAAAGCTGCCGTTTTGCCGGTACCCGTTTGCGCCCCAGCCATGACATCTTTACCAGCCAAAACATGCGGGATAGCTTGAGATTGAACATCCGTCGGTTGTTCAAAACCTAAAGATTGCAGAGCGCTAACTAATGTGGTTGAAAGTCCTAAACGTTGGAATGGGTGCACAGTATCAAACATTGCAGCTTACCTATTGGAAATCAGGGCGCGGATTGTAACAAAGCGCAAGGTAATCGCCTATTCAAAATCAGCGGAAATCAATAGTGTTAAGGAATTGATACACGAGGGGGGAATGTAAGGAGCATAGCCAGCATAGGCTGCTGGCTGGTACTATTCTGCGCTCTGTTCAGAGCATTCATGAGATACAGAGTCATAATCGGATAAATCAAATCCGATCTCCATGGCGTCGAGCCACTCTAAGCACTCATCGTTTTTATATTGGTCACTCATTAATCGACCTCCTTTGATATTTACTGAGACGGGATTATCACGTCGCAAGATCCTTTTTAAATGATTTATATGACAGTTTTTTGAAAGCGAATAGTCAAATTAATCATCACCACAATATCTATCACAGCGAAACGATTTCGACCACTCTTATTTAGCCGCCATCTTGCCATGTAAACAAAAAAATACACTCATGGATTTTTATTTTTACAAAGCTGTTGAAAATGAATCCGAAGTTCTACAATATAGCCCAAAATGAGTGGATTAATGGTCAACACCCCGTTGTATTCATATATATCACTCCCTGAAACACAACATAACGTATAAAGAACTTTACACCATGACTCAATCAAAGATTTTCGGCAGTACTTTGATCATCGCAGGGACCACTATCGGTGCAGGCATGCTAGCTCTACCGCTCGCTTCTGCAGGTATCGGCTTTGGCACATCATTACTGATTATGATCGCCCTCTGGGCATTAATGGCTTTCACTGCATTGTTAATGGTTGAAATCCATCAATATGCAGACAAAGACGCCACCTTACATACATTGGCTAAACAGATCTTAGGGCAAAAAGGAAAATGGGTAGCGAGCTTTGCTATGCTATTTTTGTTCTATTCGCTTTGTGCAGCTTACATTGCTGGTGGCGGCGCACAATTCACTCATCGCCTGACAGAGTTTGCTGGCATTGAGATCAGCAATCCGTTGGGCACCTTGCTTTTTACTTTACTGGTTGCACTTGTGGTGACGATCGGCACCAGCACGGTTGATAAAGTGAACCGCCTGCTGTTTGCCGGTAAAATGGTCGCGATGATTATAGTGCTCTCATTTCTTGCACCTAATGTTTCTCAGTCATACTTGCTTAGTATGCCACTTGAGCAAGGCTTAATCGTTGCTGCAATTCCCGTCATTTTCACCTCATTCGGTTTCCATGGCAGTATTCCGGCGATTGTGAATTACTTAGATGGCGACACCCCTTCGCTGCGCAAAGCCATCTTAATTGGTTCTGCTATCCCGTTGATTATTTACATTTTTTGGCAGATCGTCACGTTAGGTGTCGTTAGCCAACCTCAGCTGGTTGAGAATTCCGGCCTGAGTGCGCTAATTGTGACATTAGGGCAAACCGTTCATCAATCCAATTTAAGCAGCATTATTGGCGTGTTTGCCGACCTTGCACTTTTGACGTCATTCTTAGGCGTAAGCTTGGGCTTGTTTGAATTCATGGGCGATACGATTAAGAAAAAGAACATTCCATTGCACCGTATGGCTGCCTCCGTCATCACCTATCTGCCACCATTAGTCTTTGCGCTATTTTACCCTCAAGGCTTTATTATGGCGCTCGGTTACGCAGCTATTGCGTTGACTATTTTGGCCATATTCTTACCGATTGTGATGGTGATTAAAGTGCGTTCAAACCAAGTATTCCAACTGCAGGGTGAAACACAATATCAAGTCAGAGGCGGCAAACTGGCTTTGACCATGACAGCAACCATTGGTTTGATGATCGTCACTTCGCAAATCTTTATTAGCCTTGGTGTGCTACCCGCTCTGGGTTAATCAATTAAAGTTAAAAGTGGGGAGAGTAATATTACTCTCCCCACTTTTTTTAACCTAAAATAAGATCAAAGTCTCAATCTTGATATTTAAGTCAACATTCATTTCATAAAATTCTGCACGAACACACACATTTAGCCTTAGTATATTTATAAAATTTACTATTACTTTTTTGCATATCGGAGCAGCAATGAAAGA
>NZ_CAWNHY010000098.1:0-5885 GCF_963874335.1 Vibrio sp. V10_P2A27P122
GGATGAGAATGGCCAAAATGTCGAATTTTACGCCACAATTATTGCATCAATTTTAAGCACCATCATACTTCAACTTATTTTTTCAGTCGGTACTGGCAACTGAGCCAATACCTCTTTAGCCGCTTCAAAATCAAAATCTTCAATCGCATGCATCAAACTTTTCTTTTGCTCGTCAGACCATAAATTGCATTGTTTAATTTGGTGGATCATATGAATCGCATCAGCATCGTAGTTTTCAACACATTGCACTAATTGTTGGTAGAGCAACGCAATATCACGGTGCTCTTGCTGCGGATGTAATTGTGTCTGCTCCCAATCTCTTAGCTCATCCAACAAAGTAGACATCAACTTTGATACCGTGTTGAGATCTTGAATGGCGGGTTTCGTATGTCGCTGCACAACCCCTTCCATCTCGTTGGCTAGCTGCGCAATAGGCTCAATCCCTAGATTAGCCGCTGAACCTTTTAGGGTGTGCATCACTCGCTCTGCCTCTTCCCACAGCCCCTTATCAATCAATTTAGGGAATGCGGCTATTTCTTGCTGCTGGCTGGCAAGGAAGTGATCCAATATTTCAAAGTATCGCTGCGCATTGCCACCAATTCGGAAAATCGCTTGCTCCACATCAATACCCGTCAATTCTGGGTAGCCAGTGCTCGGTTTCACTTGATTCGGTAATACCGTAGAGGGTACTGGCGTGGTTTCATCCGCCTTTAAATATTTGCGTAGCACGTGGTACAAGCGCTGTACATCAATTGGCTTCGCCACATGATCATTCATACCTGCATTTAAACAGTGCTCGACATCTGAAGACATCGCATTGGCGGTCATTGCAACAATCGGTAGCGTTTTCCACTCCTCATGTTGGCGGATCTCTTTCGTCGCACTGATACCATCCATAATGGGCATCTGCATATCCATCAGCACTAAATCAAAAGCTTCTTGCTGCAATTTCGTCAAAGCTTCTTGTCCATTATTAGCAAGAACAATGCTCAATTGAGTACTTTCTAACAGGCCGAAAGCCACCTCCTGGTTCACTTCGTTATCTTCTACCAAAAGCACTTTTTGCCCAATAAATGTTGGCCTTGTATCATGATCAAGATACTCATGGCTCTGCCTTAATTGCTCGATGCCGTAGCTGTCCATAATGGCATCAAGGAGATTTGATGGGTTCACAGGTTTCACAATCAAGGCATCGACTAATTTACTGTTTTCTCCCACCAAGGAGATTTCTCGGCCGTAAGCCGTGACGAGGAATCGTTTGGTGTTATCAAAAACACCCAATGGTTTCATTCTCTGCAGCAACTCTATGCCATTCATACCCGGCATATTCCAATCAATAAACAGCATATCAAAATGCGTATTGCGGATTTCATCGAGCGCCTCAAAACCGTTACTGACTGACTTCGCTTCAAAATGCATCGCATTGAGCAACGTCATTAAAATATTGCGCGCCGAGTCATTATCATCGACTACCAACGCACGTTTGCCTGCTAGAGCGCTGAGTGGCTTAGCGATATCGCGCATTTTGGCTTCTTGCAGGCCACACTCAACCGTGAATTCAAAGGTGGATCCTGACCCTTCTTCACTGCGAACTTGAATGTCGCCACCCATCAATCCGACTAACTGTTTACTGATACTAAGCCCCAAGCCCGTGCCTCCATATTGGCGAGTAATGCTATTATCAGCTTGAGAAAATGCAGAGAATAGAGTGGTTACGTTAGATTCAGCAATGCCAATACCTGTATCAGAAACGGTAAACTTCAAGGTCACGTTGGCGTCGTTTTGCCCCACGACTCGCGCCGAAACGATGATCTCCCCTTGTTCGGTAAATTTCACCGCATTGCCACATAAGTTAACGAGAACTTGCCCCAAACGCAGCGGGTCGCCCACCAAGCCCACAGGAATATGTGGGTCGATATCTAATAAAAACTCGATGTTTTTCTCTTGGGCTTTTAGCGAAATCAAGGTGGTGAGGTTATCCAATACCTCATCAAGGCTAAAATCAATGTGCTCAACATTCAGCTTGCCCGCCTCTATTTTGGAAAAATCCAAAATGTCGTTAATGATGCCAAGCAAGTTTTTCGCCGATTCATTAATCCGTGAAATGTATTTTTGTTGCGTAGGATTGAGCTCGGTATTGAGCGCTAGATGGGCCATACCTAAAATGGCATTCATTGGTGTACGGATCTCGTGGCTCATGTTCGCGAGGAAATCGCCTTTGGCTTGGCTCATGGCATCCGCGGTCTCTTTAGCTTCTCTTAATTGCTCTTCCATCTGCTTGCGATCGGTTAAATCAAGCAAAATTCCGACAATTCCAGAGACTTCACCGCGATTATTTTGGAAAGAAGCTTCGTATACCAACATCTCTCTTTTGTGGTGCGAAGCGTCATAGAGAGACAATTCGTAATCTTGTGAAGACTGCTCCTCTCCAAGCCTTTTATGTACTTGGGCAAAAATGGTCGCCGTTTCATTTTGAAAGATATCTTGCGGCGATTTACCGATAATTTGCTCAGCCGACAGGCCAACTAAATCCATAAACTTAGCGTTAATGGTGAGATACGTACCCGAGGCCGACAAGCAATACATGGGGTTCGGCGTCGCGTCGAGGATCTCTTGATTCAGTTGAGATTGTTCGAGTACTTTCTGCTCGGATCGGCGTTGAATTTCAATGTTTTGGCTCAATTGAATACTGACCGATAAGTCATCCAACATTTGCGATAACCACTGGAATTGCAAACTCGACAACGACCCGATAGTACCCAGCTCTAGTAAAGCGACAGGATGCTGATTGACGTGCAGCGGCAAATAATACACTTCGTTAATAACTAACTTGCCACCGTTAAATTCAATGTGACAGTTGCCATCGAGTGCTTTCATCGCATAGGGCTGACCGCTGAGCAACACGCTAAGCTGCGTCGAGGATGGATCGGTGTATTCTCTGGCCGAATGCTCACCATAACCCACTCCAGCCACTCGTTTTAATACGCCCTCTTGATAGATGTACATGCCAACCATTTCCAAAGGAAATTGATGCAGTAAGAATTGCGTAACTTCATTACACAAACGGTCCGTAGAATCGTTTTTGCGCAGGATGATATTGAAATCTTTAAGTAAAGTATTTTGGCTAAGCTGCTCAGCGATATGATGAAACACCACATTCAAACTGTCGATAAAATGTTGCAGCTCTGCATAGGCGGTTTGAGTGATGGTAAACGCGTAATCTTCCCGTTTGACTTGAGTCACAACCGTTTTGAGTAGCTGACTTAACGGATTGATGTAAAGACGCCACAGCAGAACAAAGGAGGCGATGATCACGCTGAGTAAGGTTAATACTAACGCCAAGCTTATCCATTCATAACGCAGCGCTTCGCTATCGGCACGTTGGATGTTTTGCTCCATGCGTTGCATGATCGATTGATGCGCAGAACCAATCGCCTGCATAATTTTCGCCTTTTCCGCGAAGTATTGGTCACCATAGAGAATAGCCCGAGCCAATTCCAGATCCGGCTCACCTGTGTCGACAAATTCGCCTTGGCTATTCTTTTTCCATCCTTTGATGGCCATGAAGGCTTCTCTTTCGAGTGACACCAGTGAATCAGACAACATAAGCGCATTTTTGAGCTCCAAAAACTCCACCGATTCAATGCCCGAAAGACGCATTCTATCGAGTAACGAAGGGTTGTCTGGTGCGCCACCCAGTGAGCGGGCAAGTAGTTTGTTTTGTGCAACGACATCCCAAAATTCGTACTCATTCCCTTTCGGTAACGGCACAGAACCATTTCTGACGCTCAGCACATAATTAAAAAGGTTGAGCCACTTTTCATCGCCAGTCGAAGCGTAGGCTCGGGCAAATTTGGTTAAGTGATCTGAGCTCTGCTTCAACTCTTGTGACAGACGATAGAAACGGTAAAGTTCGTCGTTCAGTTGTCGGCTCTCAGTTCTCAGAGCGGCTACTTTGTCGGTGATACTAAACATCGCAATGGAACATAATCCCATAGCAATAAATAAGACGGTGAATAAAGTTCGGATGGATCGCATGTGAAGCGCCTTCTTAATAATTTTCTCACTCTACTAACGCTGAGATTAGCTATAGTTATTGATAAGTTTAGACTTAAACCCAACCTTCGCCGCTCAATTGCTATTTTTTATTAGGAAAGACTCATGCCCATCGAAAACTTGGACAATTGTACCGTGTTAATCGTCGATGATTCGCCAGATAACCTTGCATTTATGTCACAGGGGTTGGCTAACCGATATCATGTCAAGGCCGCTAAATCAGGCCCGATGGCGCTCAGTATCTTAGACAAGTTTTCTATTGACCTAGTGTTACTCGATATTGTGATGCCGGAAATGTCAGGTTTTGAAGTCATACAAAAGATCATGGCAAACCCTAACACCCAAGACATCCCTGTGATTTTTCTGACCGCAAAAGATAACCCTGAAGATCAAAAACTGGGGTTTGAGTTAGGTGCGGTTGACTATGTATACAAACCCGTAAGCGTACCGTTGCTAAGAGCCAGAGTAGATACTCACCTGCAAAACAAAATTTCAAAAGACATACTGAAGAACCAAAATGGCTACTTGGAAAAAGAGGTGATCAAACGTTCAAATGAATTGGATAAAATGCAAGACGCGGTCGTGTATGCTCTCGCCAGTCTCGCTGAAACCAGAGACCCAGATACTGGTAACCATATCCTGCGAACACAACATTACGTCAAAGCGTTAGCCGAGCAACTGGCTAAGCTGCCAAAATATCAACAAAAGCTAACGCCGAATGTTATTAATACCTACTTTAAAGCCGCCCCTTTACACGATATTGGTAAAGTGGGCATCGCCGACAACATACTATTAAAACCAGGAAAACTGGACAGTGATGAGTTTGAGATCATGAAAGGCCATGCCAGCTTAGGGCTACGTGCGCTAGAAAAAGCGGAAAAGATGTCAGGCGCGAAAAATGACCTTATCGATATGGCGAAAGAGATCGCCCATGGGCACCATGAAAAATGGGATGGCTCTGGCTATCCTAACGGTTTACAAGGTGATGCTATACCACTCAGCGCACGGTTAATGGCTGTCGCTGATGTTTATGACGCTCTGATTTGCCGACGCATCTATAAGGAGCCGATGCCTCACGCCGATGCGAAAGGGATTATTTTGGACGGAAGAGGAAGCCATTTTGACCCTGAAGTCATTGATGCCTTCTTGGCAATAGAAGAACGCTTTATTTCGATTGCCCATGAATACGCCGACGATTGATATCTTGGTAAGCAACGTATTAAACAAAAAGATAAACGTATGAAGGTAACCTTTCGCCCCGCAAGTGACAGCGATTATCAATTTGCTTTTGATCTAAAAAAAGTCGCAGAAATGGATGCTATTACGGCGATATTTGGCTGGGATGAAGAGTTGCAGCAAGTGCTGCATCGCCAAGAATGGCATTCTGGTCTACCAACGATCATCTGCGCTGATGGCCAACCGATTGGCACTTATTTACTGCAGAGCAAGCATGAAACGCTCTACTTCTCACGCTTTTTTATTCTGCCAGATTTTCAAAATAGAGGGGTGGGTAGCCAAGTGTTACAACTGGTCGTCAACCAAGCCAATCTGACTCAATACCCATGTAAGCTCTGTTATTTGCAAGGTAGCCCCGTCGGTGCTTTGTATCAGCGATTTGGGTTTACGCACTACCAAATGGACGATGAGTTTTCTCATATGCATTTCATTCCAACGCCCAAAGGCCAATAGCTCAGTACCCTTTGTGCTATCTTGAATTAAGGTTAGCGATCGGCAAACAGCCTACGCGGCGAGAAAATAAGCTTCATCATTAACGCCAGCCCACCTGTAGCACAACAAAATGGTTACATTTGTTTATTCATATTCATTAC
>NZ_CAWNHY010000099.1:0-34943 GCF_963874335.1 Vibrio sp. V10_P2A27P122
GACTTAGTGGTCCGCAGTATGAGGCTTGAATCAGATTTTTATCTATGAATGGGCACAAATCAGATTGAGTGCGTCACTTTCTCAATAATGTCACTCGGGAAATTCATCAATACCATCAGCTGCTCGATCATCTGTTGTTTGCGGCTAGTATTGTTATTGGTAATGACCCAAAATGGTGTGTTTGGAATCGCTCTTGGCTTGGTTGTCTGCCCACTAGCAAGCAAGGTTTGCTCGTTGTCAGCAAAATACACACGCTTACGTCCTTTCACTAAGGTCGCTTCAGCAAAACTTACTGGATCGATACGGTATAAGGTTGAAAGCACCAACATAAAACGATCAATTGCTTTTTTCAAAGCCGCAAATTCATCAGAAATGAGCAAAGAACGCATCTCTTTTACGCTATCAATCTGTATCTCTTGTACGGCATCTTTACTCACAACAATGCCCTTGGGCTCGGTACTTACTTGCGTCACGACCGCTGCTGCAGACACTTTACCGTCAACATTGAGCAAACGGCGTAAAATATCCGACGCGCTTTCTCCAATATGTTGGGTTTGGCTGGCAATATAACGGTATAGATCCTCATCAACCTCAATTGTTTTCATTCGCTTTTCACAATCTCAATGTTTAAACTCTGAGGGATTATAGCGAGATCTTCACTGATACTCTACGTTAAACCAATCACTAATAAGATAAAATGTCAGCACTTCTTAATTACAAACTCGAAGGTGAAGGTCACACCGTTGTTTTGATCCATGGTTTATTCGGCAATTTAGACAACCTAGGTTTACTTGCAAGAGACCTAAAAGCCGATCACCAAGTATTGAGTATTGACTTGCGTAATCACGGTCAATCATTTCACAGTGAGGAACATGATTACGCGAGCATGGCATTCGATGTTGCTAGTTTACTCGAAGAGTTAGCTTGTGATTCTGTCACGCTGATTGGCCATTCAATGGGCGGTAAAGTTGCCATGAAGCTGGCTGACATCGCCTCATCCAAAGTCGCCAAACTGGTGGTTTTAGATATGGCACCCGTCAGCTATCAGCATCGGAAACATGATAACGTACTGGCGGGGCTCAACGCGGTTATTGCACAGCAGCCTACCTCGCGAGCAGAGGTCATGGCCATTTTAGCGCAACATATTGAGCTAGAAGGCGTACGACAATTTCTCAGTAAATCGTTATTTAAACGAGAAGATGGTGTAATGAGCTGGCGTTTTAATGTCCCCGCCATTGAAAAAAATTACTGGAATATTTTAGGCTGGGAACCAATCCCTTGCAGCTCTGTTCCAACCTTATTGGTTAAAGGCAGCAACTCTGACTATCTACTAGCGGAACACCAAGAAATGATCCAGCAGCAGTTTAGCCAAGCGAAAGCACACGTCATCGCCAACACAGGGCACTGGCTACACGCAGAAAAGCCCGTTGAAGTTTTACGAGCGATCAGAAAGTTCATTGGCAGCTAGCCGCTTTACTGTGAAACAACAAGTGTGAAATAGGTACCAATGCGCGCATTAACTTTGACGAATAACAGTGTTATAGTGCGCTCAAGCAAATTGGCATAAAGGATACCCATGCTGTACGACTACATGAACATGCTTGAGTCGATTGGACTCGATCTTCTTTTTGCGTCTATATTTTTCCTTATCGGTATGGCAATAAAAGATGTCCTTAAGCAAGGTAATGTACCGCCATTTGGGCGCCGTATTGTATGGCTAGTTCTGTTTTTAGGTTGTGCTGGCTTTATCCTTAAAGGACTTATCCAACTCAGTTGGGAAGGCACCGGACTGGGGTAAAGAACACGCTCATCCGCCAGAAAATGACAAATTAAAGGTAATGATTCTATGGCAAGTGTAGGCCTCTTCTTTGGTAGCGATACCGGTAATACTGAAGCCGTTGCGAAAATGATTCAAAAGCAACTGGGTAAGCAGCTCGTTCACGTTCAAGATATTGCGAAAAGCAGCAAAGAAGACATTGATAATTTTGACTTATTGTTACTGGGTATCCCTACTTGGTACTACGGCGAAGCGCAGTGTGATTGGGATGATTTTTTCCCAGAATTAGAAGCGATCGACTTCTCGACGAAATTAGTTGCTATTTTCGGTTGCGGCGATCAAGAAGACTACGCTGAATACTTCTGTGACGCGATGGGTACAGTGCGTGACATTATCGAAAGCAAAGGTGCAACGATTATTGGCCACTGGCCAACTGAAGGTTATGAATTCGAAGCCTCTAAAGCCTTGGTTGCAGGTGACAATAGCCACTTTATTGGTTTATGCATCGATGAAGATCGTCAACCAGAGTTGACTGAACAGCGCGTCAGCACATGGGTTAAGCAGATTTATGAAGAGATGTGTTTAGCTGAACTTGAAGGCTAATCTCTTAAACATAAAAAATCCCCTTGCGAGGGGATTTTTTATTGACCCGTATACAACAGCACTCTTTTCTTTACCAAAGTAGACGGCCGATAAATGGAGCAAGCAACACAGTGACCATACCCGCAATCATCATCACCACACTCGACACTACCCCTTCAGCATTGCCAATTTGATACGCTTTTGCCGTTCCTGCACCGTGCGCGGAAGCGCCAAGACTGGCTCCTTTACCAAGCCCAGAGCGAATGGATAATAACGCTAACACCACTTCACCTACCGCCATGCCTATCACCCCAGTAAGTACCACAAACAGAGCAGTCAGATCACTTTGCCCACCAATTGACTTCGTCGCCTCAACAGCAAAAGGCGTGGTAATCGAGCGCATCGCTAAACTGCGCTGAAGCATATCGGGTAATTCAAACCAACGAGCCAACAAAACCGTGCTCCCCACAGCCACCACAACCGATACGATCACTCCCACGGATAGAGAGAGCCAGTGGCGCTTGATCAACAATCGGTTGTCATAGACCGGAATAGCAAAAGCCACTGTCGCCGGACCAAGTAGCCACAATAACCAATGAGATTCTGCCATATAGGTTTGGTAAGGGATGTGAAAGATCATCACAACAGCCACTAACAATATAGGGGCCAATAGCAGCGGCATTAAGAAAATAGAACGTTTACGTTGATAAAGGCACTTGCTGCCATAGTAAAAAGCCAAGGTTAGCAGCAAGCAAAATACACCAAGCAGCGTTGAGGTAAGTAGTGAGCTCATGATGAACGCTCCACTTTGGTTAGGCGTATTGCCCGGTTGCTTTTTCTACGCGCTAATATCAGCTCTAAACGATACATTTTATCAACGGTCCAAGCAGTAATAGCAATGACCATGATGGTACTGATGACAAGTACCGCCATAATTCGTAACCCTTGCTGTTGCATTAACTCTTGATAGTTAACGACCGCAATGACCGCTGGTACAAAGAACAACAGCATTTCCGCCAATAACCAAGTTGCTCCTTTGCGCAGCCAACCAACTTTTACAACTCGCATAATCACTAAAGTTAATAGCAATAGCATGCCAGTTAAATTTGCTGGTAAAGGAATATGAAAAGTGCTGACTAGAAAATCCGCCAAAAACCAGATCATTGATAGCGCAGCAACTTGTACCACTGTTTGCAGATTGTTTTTTGCTCTTTGGCTGTTTCTTATTCTTTGCATGATGAGACTAATGCCGTTTTGTGAAATTAGTCACATTATATTAAGCCATAAAACCATCGTAAAATGACTTTTTATTATCATTTTCATGCCAAAATGGAATGATAAAAAGGAGATATTATGGATATTAAAGCACTGCGCTATTTTGTTGAGTTGGTCAATCAACAAAGCTTTACCCGCGCATCCGAGCAACTATTCGTCACCCAGCCCACCATCAGTAAGATGATCCGCAGTCTAGAGCAGGAAATTGAACAGCCACTATTACATCGTGAAGGTCGACGTTTCTGGCTTACCGATGCTGGAGAGGTTGTCTATCAAAGAGCGCTAGAGATCTTAGCGCAGATGTCTCAGTTAGAAGCCGAACTGGTCGATCTCAATCAGGTAAAGCGGGGACAACTGCATCTCGGAATTCCACCAATGGTTGGACACCTTTACGCAGGTCTGATCCGCCAATACCGTCAAACCTACCCTCATGTAGAGCTCACCATCGTTGAGTATGGCGGACGTAAAATAGAGCAAGCTATTCTCAATGGCGAAATTGACGTGGCCGTCACCATGCTTTCTCCTCATCCGATTGATAATCTGCGGTCACTCTCCTTAGACAGTTACCCCATTTGCGCCGTACTCCCCGATTCATCTCCTTGGAAGCAGCAAGAAGCCATCGGTTGGGAGCAACTACAAAATGAGCCATTTTACCTCTATACCCATGATTTTACGCTGAGTGACTACATCCACTCATTCTGCCTACAACACGGATTTACACCACAAGTTGCAGCGCGCAGTAGCCAATGGGATTTTTTAGTCGCGTTGGTCAAAAGTGGCGTAGGCGTTGCCTTTCTACCCGAACCACTTTGTCGACGAATTCAAGGAGAAGGCGTCTTAGTCAAACCGATGACACCCAGTATTGATTGGCACTTAGGATTAATATGGCACGCGGAACGGTACGTTTCTCGCACCGCCGAAGCTTGGATTGAGCTGTGTCAAATGCAGAATGGACAGCCTTAGCGGTCACAAAAAGTAACCATTTTGTCTGCATCACTCTCTTCTCTGTATTTAGGTTTTTTGCGCACGTACAATTTACGTTGCACTTCAGAGACCACTTCGCCTTTGGCATCCTTAACATGGATAACAAATTCCGGAAAGCATTTATCCCCATTGGCCGTGCTCACTAAGATTGAATCCAGTTGGTCTTGCGTTATCAGAAACTCCGCATACAAATCAGAATGGCCCGGTTTGATAAAGTTGATGCTGGCCTCTTTGTCCCATACATAATATTGCTCACCCAAAATCCCCATTAACATCAAAGAGTAAACAGGGTCCGTGAGAGAGAAAATGCTGCCACCATACTGAGTGCGATTGGCATTTTTGTTCCACCACCGCAGCTTTAGGCGCATTTTCACCTGACGGAAGTCGCTACTAATTTCATCAATGTGGATACCAGCGCCCCAAAAAGGGGGCCAGCTATTTAACGCCCACTTAACAATATTTGGCTTATAAAATCTTGCTAAAGAGTGATTCATTCCGTGCTCACCTTTTAAACCTATCGACTCAATCACTAATAAATGTTACGCAATTGTAACTGGTAAGAGCTGTTATATCAGTGATATTGCGCGGCTTTGTGACAAATATAAAGTAACCCTTTGAACTTCGTGGTTTATTGTTAGCAGTGACTCCCCTATAATGATCGCAATTATGAATTCTGTTAACTGCTGCAGATCATCAACAGGAAAGTGTATGTCAGATAATAACCAAGCGCTCAAGGATGCAGGTCTTAAAGTTACCCTTCCTAGGCTAAAAATTTTAGAAGTGCTACAGCAGCCTGAATGCCAACATATCAGCGCTGAAGAACTGTATAAGAAATTGATTGATCTTGGTGAAGAAATCGGTCTTGCGACTGTTTATCGAGTATTAAACCAATTTGATGATGCGGGTATTGTCACTCGTCACCATTTTGAAGGTGGAAAATCCGTTTTTGAACTTTCAACACAACACCACCACGACCACTTAGTATGCTTAGATTGTGGTGAAGTGATTGAGTTTTCAGATGAGGTGATCGAACAACGCCAAAGAGAGATTGCCGAGCAATATAATGTACAGCTCACCAATCACAGTCTTTATCTATATGGTAAATGTGCCGACGGCAGTTGCAAGCAGAACCCTAACGCGCACAAGTCAAAAAGATAGCCATCATTCTCAGCCTTGAGCTGGACGATAATAAAAAAGCCGGGTGAATCAATCACTCGGCTTTTTTGTGTAAAGAGAAAGGAGTGCCTTTTTACTTAGGTATGAATTAGAAATAATCTCGAATCAACACTTCCGCAATTTGTACCGCATTTGTTGCAGCGCCTTTTCTCACGTTATCTGCCACTACCCACATGTTAATGCCACTGTGGTGACTGATATCGTTGCGAATACGCCCTACAAGAACCGTATCCTTCCCTCCCGCATCGCGAACTTGCGTGGGGAAATCATTCCCGCTGAATACTTCAATACCTTCAGTTTTCTCTAATAACTCAATAACTTGCTCAGCATCAATCGGTAAGCGTGTTTCAATATGCAGTGACTCAGCATGGCCGTAAAAAACTGGCACGCGTACACAAGTTGGGTTGACCATAATGGTTGAGTCATTGAATATTTTTTGCGTTTCCCACACCATTTTCATCTCTTCCTTGGTGTAGCCATTATCCATAAACTGGTCGATTTGTGGGATGCAGTTAAACGCAATTTGCTGGCTAAACACATCAGGATCGGCCGAAACACCGTTTAACAGCCTTGCGGTTTGTCCCGCCAACTCATCAATGCCTGACTTCCCAGCTCCTGAAACGGACTGATAAGTTGATACGTTAATTCGCTCGATACCCACAGCGTCGTGAATCGGCTTTAACGCCACCAACATTTGGATGGTTGAGCAGTTTGGGTTCGCAATAATATTGCGGTTACGGAAATCAGCAATCGCTTCAGGGTTCACTTCAGGCACAACAAGTGGGATATCGTACTCATAGCGGAAATGTGAGGTGTTATCGATGACTACCACGCCTTCTTCTGTGGCAATAGGAGCCCATTTTGCGGACAATTCACCACCAGCGGAAAACAGTGCAATCTGAACTTGTGACCAATCGAAATCTTCAACATTTTGTACTTGTATGGTCTTACCATTGAAGCGGTAGAATTTACCTTCACTACGCTCACTGGCAAGTAGGTAAAGTTCACCAACGGGGAATTTGCGATCTTTGAGCACTTCAAGCATGGTTTCACCAACCGCGCCGGTTGCTCCTAAAATAGCGATATTAAATTCTTGGCTCATTTGTTACCTCTGTTTTAAAACCTAATTTAGCTAAGGGAGTGAGATCACACGACTCACTACCGACGACAGTCATCGCGCTATATTCTCTTCTATCCCAATAAAGTTTACGCATTTGATCAAAAGCACCTGGTTTGCCAATTTCACGGCGAAACAAGGCGTCATCTTTGCGTACGTCATAAATCAATTGGGTTAAACTGTGTAATGTTTCCTCATCCCAACCGCGTGATAAATACACTTTGGCAATGGGAGTCTCGGGTAATAAACTACTGGCATTCGCGCAATGGTCATCGCCAAGATACTCACAAAAACTATTGAAAATCATGGTCGTGCCTCGGGCTTTACCTTCTAACCCATAGCCAGCCACATGCGGCGTCGCAAAGGCGAGCAAAGGCAGCAGTTCCATATCCACTTCAGGTTCAAATTCAAACACGTCTAAAGCGGCAATAAAACCATCATTTTTCTGTAGGCGTTGTTTCAGCGCTTGGTTATCCACCACAGGGCCACGAGCCGCGTTGATCAAGATCTGATCACTGCGCAACTGGGCAAGTCGAACTTCATCAATCAAGTGACGAGTTGGCCATTCACCACTTTTAGTAATGGGTGTATGCAGCGTAATGACATCCGCTTTATCAAGTAAAACATCAAGATGAGTAAACTCGCGGCAATCACCTTGTGCTTGTTTTGGGGGATCGTTGAGCAGCACATTAATGCCAATCCCCGCTAAACACTCGGCTAAATAGCTGCCGACTTGACCAGCACCAATAATGCCAACGGTTTTCTCTAAGGCAGAAAAACCATGCTGCTGTGCTAACACCATCAATACACTGAAAACATACTCAGCCACTCCCACCTTATTACACCCCGGTGCGGCAGTAAAAAAGATGCCTCTTTCAGCCAAAAGCGCTTGATCAACGTGGTCCATACCTGCCGTCGCCGTACCAACAAACTTTAATTTATTGGCTTTCGCTAATAGTGCTTGATTTACTTTCGTAACAGAACGAATCATCAAGGCGTCAACGTCGATAAGATCATCAGCCGTTAAGCTTCTACCGGGTTTCAACACCACCTCACCAAGCTGGCTAAATAACGATTCAGCATAAGGCATGTTTTCATCAATAAGGATTTTCATAGCGGAGTTCACAATTTTCGAAATTGAAGGAATTGTGCAGAAAAGCGCACAGACTGTCGAGAAGAAATCCCGCTTTCCATAAAAATGCCCGGCTCCTCACGGAAACCGGGCAAAAACCCAGAACAAAAGGATCCCGTCCCGCTCTCCATGGGACAGAGTCTGCGTCTGTTCGATCAGCTAAGCTGACCCGCTCTGGAAACCTTTTTATTAGAGGTGTGTAGACTCATTAGCCTTGATACTTTTTGATCACTAGCGTCGCGTTCGTACCGCCAAAACCAAAGCTGTTAGACATCACAGTGGTTAGCTCTTGCTCGCGCATTTCGGTCACAATATCAAGGCCATCAGCCGCTGGATCTAAATTGTCAATGTTGATGCTTGGCGCGATAAAGCCGTGGTGAAGCATCAAGGTAGAGTAGATGGCTTCATGCACACCTGCCGCACCCAATGCGTGGCCAGTCATTGCTTTTGTTGCCGAGATAGCTGGGCTGTTGCCAGCGAACACTTCTTGAATGGCACCCAACTCTTTTACATCACCGACAGGTGTGGAAGTACCATGTGTATTGACATAATCCACACTATCTACCGCTTGCATTGCCATCTTCATGCAACGCACAGCGCCTTCACCTGATGGAGCCACCATGTCGTAGCCATCGGATGTCGCACCGTAACCGACGATTTCACCGTAAATTTTTGCGCCGCGAGCCAGTGCATGCTCAAGCTCTTCAACCACAACCATGCCGCCGCCGCCTGAAATCACGAAACCATCGCGGTCAGCATCGTAAGTACGTGACGCTTTTTCTGGTGTTTCGTTGTACTTAGTTGACAGCGCACCCATTGCATCAAACATCATAGTTAAAGACCAATCGAGCTCTTCACCACCACCTGCAAACACAACATCTTGCTTACCCAATTGGATAAGTTCCATTGCGTGACCAATACAGTGAGCCGACGTCGCACAAGCGGAGCTCATGGTGTAGTTGACGCCACGGATTTTAAATGGCGTAGCAAGACAGGCTGAAACAGTCGAAGACATAGTACGTGGAACCATGTAAGGACCAACGCGCTTCACGCCTTTTGTGCGCAATGTGTCGACAGCAATAACTTGGTTATACGACGACGCACCGCCAGAACCAGCCACAATACCAGTGCGGTCATTAGAGACCTGCTCTGGTGCTAAACCTGAATCGGCAATCGCTTGTTCCATTGATAGGTATGCAAACGCGGCCGCATCACCCATAAAACGCATCTGTTTGCGATCAATATGGTCAGCAGGGTTCATTTTCAGGCTACCCCACACTTGAGAGCGTAAACCGTTCTCTTTGAACTGCTCAGAAGCGGTAATACCTGATTTGCCTGCTTTTAGAGACGCTAAAACTTCTTCGACGTTGTTACCGATACTTGAAACAATACCCATACCGGTGATTACGACTCGTTTCATGTGACATTCCTATAATTCAAAATTCGCTTAGATAATAACTAAGAAGAATAACAAAAGTGGTCAGCTTTCCCAGAAATTCGTACAATCTCGAGCTATATATCGCCCGATTTCACAGAATTACACCATTATGACCAGCATAACCAACGCAACACTGGGTTGGAATGAAGCGGGCACACCCGTTTCCGACCAATTCGATGACGTTTACTTTTCCAACGTTAACGGCCTAGAAGAGACGCGTTACGTGTTTCTTTCCCAAAATCATATACCACAAAGATGGCACCAATATGACCAAAAACGATTCGTCATTGCCGAAACGGGGTTTGGCACTGGGTTAAATTTTCTCGCTGTATGGCAAGAATTTGATGCGTTTAGGCAACAAAACCCAAATGCGCCATTGCAAGCGCTGCATTTTATCAGTTTTGAAAAATATCCGCTCAATAAACACGACTTGATAACAGCGCACCAAGCGTGGCCTGAATTAGCGACTTATGCGAAAAAGCTTCAACAACACTACCCGATTGCAGTACCAGAATGTCATCGCATTGTTCTTGATGATGGCGCCATTACCCTTGATCTTTGGTTCGGTGATATCAAAGAGTGTATGCCGCAAGTTCCCACAACCGAGCAAGGCGTGGTAGACGCATGGTTTTTGGATGGTTTTGCTCCCAGTAAAAACCCTGAAATGTGGAATCAAACGCTGTTTGAGAATATGGCCAAACTGGCGAAACACAAAGCCACGTGCGCCACTTTTACCGCCGCAGGTTTTGTACGACGCGGATTGATAGAAGCAGGCTTTTCGATGAAAAAAGTGAAAGGCTTTGGCACCAAAAGAGAGATGATTGCTGGTCAACTGGAACACAAAACGCCGTACAGCAATATAAAACCTTGGTTTGCGATTGCGCCGACGACAAATGTTACCGACGTGGCGATCATCGGCGGCGGCATTGCTAGTGCCACATTAGCTAAAATGCTCAATCGCCGCGGTATCAATGTCAGCCTGTATTGCGCCGATCCTCAGGCCGCTCAAGGTGCTTCAGGTAACCGACAAGGTGCGGTTTACCCACTGCTGAATAAAGACCACAGTGGTGTATCGCGTGTTTTTGCGCCCGCTTTTCTGTTTGCTCGGCAATTTGTTGAGCAAATGGCGCAAACCGTCCCTTTTGATCATGATTGGTGTGGTGTGACCCAATTGATGTGGGATGAAAAATCGACCCAAAAACAGATGGCGATGCTTGAAGGGCAATTTAACCCTCAGCTAATGCACTACTGCGATCAACAAGCAACGTTACAAAACGTCGGCTTACCGACTGACATGGTCAGCTTACATTACCCACTCGGAGGATGGCTTTGCCCTGCTCAACTGACACAAGGCCTGTTTGACCAATTAAGCCAAAGTGAGAGATTCAACGCCTATTTCAATCACAAGGTGGAGTCTTTGCGCTGGGATGAAATACAGCGGCAGTGGACATTAAGTGTTAATGGTAGCGAAAAGCACCATCAGTGTGTGGTCATTGCAAACGGTCATCAATTTGACCATTTCGTGCAAACTCAAGCGTTGCCACTTGGTAAAGTGAAAGGACAAGTGAGCCATATTCCAACCTCAGAAACATTGCAAAAGCTGAGCAGCGTGTTGTGTTACGACGGCTATATGACGCCGCACAACCCCAACACTCAACAGCACTGCATTGGCGCAAGCTATGACCGAAGTCAAATCAACCAAGCATTCGATGCGGCGGCGCAGCAAGAGAATGGACAACGCTTAACCCGTTGTATTAACGACCAAAACTGGACACAGCAAGTCGATACATCTAGCAATCAATCTCGCCAAGGCGTTCGCTGTGTCAGCCGCGATCATTTGCCGTTTGTCGGGAATGTGGGCAACTTTGAACAGATCAAGCTCGACTACCAGCCGTTAACGCCCCAAGATCCGCAACAGACTCCATCTGTGGCTCACTATCCTCATTTGTACTGCATGCTCGGGCTAGGATCGCGAGGGCTAAGTTCTGCGCCATTAATGGCTGAGTTGCTGGCTTCACAAATGAGTGGCGATCCACTTCCGCTTGCTGTTGATGTTCTCGAAACGCTTCATCCAAGTCGAATGTGGGTGAGAAAACTCAAAAAAGGCAAAGCCATCACCGAACGTACTCCTCGATAAAACCCGTCATAGAAAAAAGCCTTACTTATCCAGCAAGGCTTTTTTAATGCTCACTTTTTCACGCGAAAAGCCGTGAAACTTAACGTGAGACGAACTTAAAACGAGACACGAAAGCTATACGAGCTTCGCAACCGCGTCTTTCAATTGTGCCGCCACTTCTGGGTTAGTCACTTGACCCGTAGCCAAGTCAAAATTGTCATAAAAACTCGATACCGAGACAGACGCTTTTACATTACCACCAAAATAAGGAGCAGAATTATTTGCCGCCGCCAAAACCGATTGCGCGCCACCAGGACCAGGAGAGCTGGCTAGGTAAACAGCAGGTTTACCTTTGAATAGTTCACGGTCAATGCGTGTTGCCCAGTCAAATAAATTTTTGTACGCCGCTGGGTAGTGACCATTATGCTCAGCAAAAGAGATAACAAACGCATCCGCTTGAGCAAGATCACGCAGAAAAGCTTGAGCGCCTTCGGCTTGACCAAGCTCTTTTTCAAGATCTTCGCTAAACATAGGAACGGTATAGTTGTTAATATCAAGCACCACCACGTCTGCACCTTCAATGAGGTGAGCGGTGTAAGTGGCCAATGCTTTATTGATTGAAGTTGAGCTGTTTGATGCTCCAAATGCGATGACTTTCATGGTGTTGCCCTTGTGTGTTCGAATATGGCTTAAGCATAGCGATCGCACAAATTAACAACAACCATAAAAATTTTACGGACTCATTCAAAGAATTCGAATGAGTTAAGTGTGCCACCTTAAGCTTGGTTGTGAAGCTCGGTCCATAAATCGAACACAATTACGCGGTCGGCAGGCGTAAGCTCTGTGCGCGCTTGCTCTAGGCTCTGCTCAATTCGTGCTTTAAACAGAGATAAATCGTCAATTCCTTCATCTTCACACGCGGCTGCAGACAAAGAAATATGACCTCGCAAATAACCACCCGCAAACAATTCATCGTCCGATGCCGTCGCAATACGTGCATCAATCATTTCCAGCAGTTTTTCTTCAAATCCAATAATCATACAACTCTCATTTTCTCTTATTATTTAGCCAGTTACCTGATGGTGAAGTGCTCTAACCTTAATTCTGTCGTACCATAAAAAGCACGTAATGCATCTGACAGCGTCTTCACTCGGGGTGGAAGCCCAACCTGTAAGATAGCGACTACCTCACGATGTACCTGAGTCATAAAGGCGATACGGTCTGGTTCAAAATCGCCGTGTAGGTTGTCACAACTCACAGTAAAAGGAAAGCCAGCACTGACCGATAAAATCCACTCATACGCTTGAGGGCGAACCTCTACTTTTTCAAATTCGGCTTGAACTTGCGCGGTTCGCCCGTCTGGTTGATACCAATAGCCAAAATCTTCCATCAATCGCCGTTCAGGGCCGGCGACACACCAATGCGCGATTTCGTGCAGTGCCGAGGCAAAGAAGCCTCGTGCGAAAATGATGCGGTGATGATTGATTTGCGCATCAGCAGGCAAGTAAATCGGCTCATCACCACCGAGCTCTAAACGCGTATTGAATGGCTCAAAAAAAGTGTCATTGAACAGGGAGATCAAGTCTTGGTATTGATGTGTCATCGCTCAGTCATGCAGGCAAAAATTTCTCAACGCATTCTCTTATTTTTCTGTAGTCAGGTAAAGCCATTCAATCGCCCCACTTCATTAGTTTTATTAATCGGTCAAACGGTTTCTTGGCATAAAATCTCATTCGCCATCGCCTGACTTTACTACTACACTTGCGCCTCCATTTTTAAGTTCAACCGCTTTCTCGGTTCTTATATACCTAAGGAAGTGCTGTCGGAGTACCGCATTATGTTGCTCAGTGTTTTATATATTATTGGTATTACTGCCGAAGCGATGACTGGCGCATTGAGTGCAGGCCGTCGAAAAATGGATTGGTTCGGTGTGATGTTAGTAGCGAGTGCCACTGCGATTGGAGGCGGTACGGTGAGGGATATTTTACTCGGCCATTATCCGCTAGGTTGGGTGAAGAATCCGGAGTTTTTAGCCATTACCTGTATCGCAGGCGTTCTCACCACAGGCTTAGCTAAATGGGTAATAAAACTCAAAGGGTTGTTCATTCGTTTAGATGCATTGGGGCTAATTGTGTTCAGTATCATAGGCACAAAAGTCGCAATGGGCATGGGTTTGCATCCCGGCATTTGTATGGTTTCTGCGTTGGTCACTGGGGTGTTTGGTGGGTTATTACGCGATTTAATCTGCAGACAAACGCCACTGGTACTGCATGAAGAACTCTACGCTTCGGTTTCATTAGTCGCTTCAGGGCTTTATTTAACCTTACTCGCATTCGGCATCAATGATGTCACCAGCACGATAGTAACGCTTATTGTGGGTTATTTATTGCGTATGGCGGCAGTGCGTTTTAAATGGCGTTTGCCTTCTTTCCAGCTTGATGCTGAAAATCAGATTCATTAGCCACAATCCGATGTTAGATATTTAGTTAGTTAGCTGACTTGTTTCGATAAAAAATTCATTCAGCCGCGGAAATTGGCCAAACAGAAAATGGCTTAAAACAAAAGCGCCCTAGCAAGAAGGGCGCTTTTCATTTTAATTCGGTTATGCTGGATTAGATTTTAGGCGTTTCTGTTTGAACCGCAAAATTCTGCCCGCGATGACGAAGTAAGTGGTCCATCAACACAATCGCCAGCATTGCTTCGGCAATGGGCACGGCGCGAATACCAACGCAAGGATCATGGCGACCTTTCGTGATAAGTTGTGTGGGTTCACCCGTGCGAGTAATGGTATCGCCAGGTACTGTAATACTTGACGTGGGTTTAAGCGCAATACTGGCAACAATATCTTGCCCAGTCGAAATACCGCCTAAAATACCGCCGGCATGATTTGAGCGAAAGCCGTTCGGTGTTAGAGGATCTCGATGCTGGCTGCCTTTTTGCTGCACGACATCAAAACCGTCACCAATCTCTACCCCTTTCACCGCATTAATGCTCATCAAAGCATGCGCAATATCCGCATCTAGACGATCAAATACCGGCTCACCTAAACCAACAGGCAGGTTTGTCGCGACAACTTGAATCTTTGCACCGATCGAATCACCTTCTTTTTTCAAATCACGGATCAGTTGGTCGAATGCCGCCACTTTGTCTGCATCTGGACAGAAAAAGGCGTTATTCTCAATTTCATTCCAATCCACTTTATCGATACAAACATCACCCATTTGTGACAAGTAAGCGCGAATTTCAACCCCAAATTCTTGTTTGAGATATTTCTTCGCAATGGCTCCCGCTGCCACTCGCATCGCTGTCTCACGTGCTGATGAACGGCCACCACCACGATAGTCGCGAATGCCATATTTTTGATGGTAGGTATAATCGGCATGACCGGGGCGAAACTTGTCTTTAATGTCTGAATAATCGGTTGAGCGTTGGTCGGTATTTTCAATTAATAGACCAATCGATGTACCTGTGGTTTTCCCCTCAAATACACCAGAAAGAATTTTGACTTCATCCGCTTCACGGCGCTGCGTTGTATAGCGAGATGTGCCAGGACGGCGACGATCTAGGTCTATCTGTAAGTCAGCTTCTGTAATTTCTAAGCCCGGAGGGCATCCGTCGACGATACATCCTAGTGCGATACCGTGACTTTCTCCGAATGTCATCACCCGAAAATGTTGTCCGATACTGTTTCCTGCCATTACTTCCTCAATATTGATGACACAGAGCGACATGCTCCCTATCACCGCTTCATTCTATTGTTCGTGGATTCATAGTGGCTTTATTACGAAATGATGTAAAGCCCCAAAATAAAGCAATGTGTATTTTTCTAATGGATAAAAAAACGCCAGCACTGTGGCTGGCGTTTTTCTTATGCGTACGGCATTAGTCGATATAAAGCGCAAAGTCGCTAGCGCAATCAACCAACTGCTGGCGAGTCAGCATGAATACGCCATGCCCACCATTTTCAAACTCAAGCCAAGTAAACGGAATGTGGTCGTATTGGTTCATCATATGCACCATCGAATTGCCCACTTCACAGATCAAAATACCGTTATCAGTGAGGTATCCCGCCGCATTGGCCAAAATACGACGCACCAATTTCAAACCATCGGTACCGGCGGCTAAGCCGAGTTCTGGTTCATGTTTGAACTCTTTGGGCAAACTATTCATATCTTCTTGATCCACATACGGTGGATTCGACACGATTAGGTCATATTTCTCTTTTGGCAAATCACGGAATAGATCGGAACGGATCGGGAAAACTTGTTGCTCCATACCGTGATCTTGAATATTTTGCTCTGCCACTTGCAGTGCGTCGGTTGAGATATCAATCGCATCCACTTCAGCATCAGGGAACGCGTGGGCGCACGCAATGGCGATGCAACCGCTGCCAGTACACAAATCCATAATGCGCACAGGCTCGTCGATCAACCAAGGTTGGAACTGCGCTTCAATCAATTCGCCAATCGGTGAACGTGGCACCAGTACTCGCTCATCCACATAAAACTCAAGGCCACAGAACCACGCTTTATTAGTTAAATAGGCGATAGGAGTACGTTCATTAATGCGCTTAATCACCCGTTCAACAATACGCAGACGTTCGCTGCCTGTTAAACGAGAATTCAGTACATGCGGAGGAACATCAATCGGAAGATAGAGTGTCGGTAGGATTAGCTGAACGGCTTCATCCCACGCATTATCGGTCCCATGACCATAAAATAAGTTGGCGGCATTAAAACGGCTGACCGTCCAACGAATCATATCTTGAAGCGTGTGAAGTTCAGAAACCGCCTCTTCTACAAAAATCTTATCCAAAATTGCCTCCGAAAAGCGCTACAATACTGCCAATATCGATCTGTTAGAAAATGACCAAACCCAATGAGCCAAAAAGAGACCGAACACGATGACGCTTTCGACTTGTTTCGGGATGCAGTAAAGGGCGTTAAAAAGTTGCGACAGGATACCATAATCCAGCCGCCAAACAGAAACCCCAAACAAAAAGAAATCCGCCGTATTGCTCGGGAAGCCAGCGATACCGAATTTTATTTTTCCGATGAGTTTATACCAAAACTCAGCGATGAAGGCCCGACACGCTATGCTCGTGATGATGTGTCGAAATATGAAGTTAAACGGTTAAGACGTGGCGTCTATGTGCCGGATGTATTTTTGGATATGCACGGCATGACACAGCAAGAAGCGAAACGAGAGCTCGGGGCGATGGTTGCTTATTGTGTGAAAGAAAATATTCACTGCGCTTGTGTCCAACATGGGATCGGTAAACACATTCTCAAACAAAAAGTTCCTCTCTGGCTCGCTCAACATCCTGATGTGATGGCGTTTCATCAAGCCCCCCTTGAATTTGGCGGGCATGGCGCGGTATTGGTGCTGCTTTCTATTCCTGATAAGTGATTTAAACTGACGCTAACTTCAGCATTAACGCTTTTGCTCCAGCATAACGATGAGGATTAATGTCGTAAATCCGGTGGAATCGGCATGTTATTTTCATCGAGTTTGGGTCTTTGGCCACCGCGTTTACGATACTGCTTAAGCTGAAAGACATAAGCCAGTACCTGCGCAACCGCCACGAAAAGCCCGTCGGGGATCTCCTGTTCAAGATCGGTTGTGTGATAAAGCGCTCGAGCCAAAGGCGGTGCGGGGATGATGTGTATATCATGCGCACGTGCTACTTCACGAATTTTCATCGCCATGTGATCGACGCCTTTAGCCACCACAATCGGTGCTTTATCCGTATTTTGTTTATAGCGCAGCGCAACTGAGAAGTGTTCTGGGTTGGTGATGATTACATCCGCTTGTGGCACTTCCGCCATCATCCGCCGCTGGGCCGCTTCACGCTGCAACATCCGAATTCGGCCTTTAACCTCAGGTTTTCCTTCCGTATCTTTGTATTCGTCTTTTACTTCTTGCTTGGTCATTTTTAATTGGTCAGCGTGCTGCCAGATTTGGAATGGGATATCGATGGCGACCACGACTAATAAAGAACAACTGATCAGCAACACGAAGTTGAGTAAGATATCGAGCGCATGGAAAATATTTTGTGGATAGACATCCATGCTCAGTTGAAATAGATCTTCTTTCGATGCATTGATCAGATAAAAAGCAACGCCAGAAACAAGCAGTACTTTTAAAATGGACTTAAATAACTCAACCCAACTTTGCAAACCGAACATACGTTTTAAGCCACTGAGCGGGTTCATTTTGGAGGGCTTTGGCATCGCAGCTTCGACAGAAAAGTTAATTCCACCAATGCCAGCCGCGCCAATTAATGCAGCAATAAATAACGTGATTAAGATAAGCGAGAGTGGCAATATCAGGGTCGCAAGAGAACCAGCCGCAATATCAAACAACTTTCCGAGATCAAACACTTCTTCTCGGCTTAAGTTGAAGATTCGACCCATCAAAGCGTACAAGGCTCGGGCTAACGATTCGCCAAACCACATCAATGCAATCGCACCCACTACCAGTACCGAAACGGACGCTAACTCTTTTGAACGAGCGACTTGACCTTTTTTTCGCGCCTCGTCCAATCGCTTGGGCGTGGCGTCTTCGGTACGTTCTTGACCGTCTGACTCTTCCAAACACGCCTCCTAACAGTTCATACGGATAAGGCGACAAATTTGTTGCTCGCCTTCTAACCAGAATAGTTCGTAGTGACTATACAGGCCGCCTAAAATATACCAACAGAGTAACAAGCCGACCAAAAGCGCAAACGCAAAACCCAACGAGAAAATGTTGAGTTGAGGGGCTGCACGAGTCATCACACCAAATGATAAGTTGACGGTTAATAGCGCAATGATGCCAGAAAGAGACATACTCAGCGCCACTTTAAACATAATTCCCAGCCACAATGCAAGCTCACGAAAATCCACGGTCGTTAATGCCCCATCGCCAATAGGCAAGGTTTTGAAACTGAATACCACCAGTTGGATCATCTTTAAATGACCATCGGTTGCTAAGAAGAACAAGGTCGCTAAAAACATAAACAATTGACCAAGCAAAGGGGTGTTCTGCCCGTTTACGGGGTCGACCATTGAAGCAAAACCTAAGCTGGCTTGCATACCCAATATTTGGCCAAGCATAACAAAGGTTTGGATTATAAACTGGGTGATCATGCCCATTGCAACGCCAATAATAATCTGCTCAAAGGTGGTCAAAAAACCTTTAAATGAAAGTAGTTCAACGGTCTCTGAAACGGCAGGAATCGCGGGCATCACGGCGAAGGTAATAGCCAAACCTAAGTAGAGCCGCACTCGGGTCGGAACAAAGCGGGCCCCAGTGACTGACATCACCATCAGCATGGCGGAAATACGAGTGTAGGGCCAAAAATAGCTAGCAATCCACTCTAAAACGAGGCTTGTTGGGTACTCCATTCAAGCTCCTAGTACAGTACCTGTGGTAGCCGTTCAACGATAGAGAAGAAATACTCCATCAACATCTGCGTCATCCAATGGGCAAAGAACATCAGTGCCAGTAACGTCACAATGAGACGCGGTAAAAAGCTCAACGTCTGTTCGTTAATTGAGGTCGCGGCTTGGAAAATGGCGACCACTAAACCAATCAACAAACTCGGGATGATGATGGCGCACACCATGATAAGCACCATCCACAGTGCGTCTCGAAACAGCTCAACAAAGACTTCAGGAGTCATTCGCGCCCTCGCTATAAAGCAAAACTGCCGGCTAGCGTTGAGAGGATCAAGTTCCATCCATCCACTAGTACAAACAGCATGAGTTTAAAAGGCAGCGAGACGATCATCGGCGAAAGCATCATCATACCCATCGCCATCAAAACAGACGCCACCACTAAATCAATGATTAAAAAGGGTAAAAATAGCATAAAGCCGATTTGAAACGCTGTTTTTAGCTCCGAGGTGATGAACGCAGGGATCAGCACCGCCATCGAGACCTCTTCAGGGTTGGTTGCGTCAGAGCCCGATATCTCAACAAAGGTTTCTAAATCTTTGACTCGCGTCTGTTTCAGCATGAAGGCTTTTAGTGGCTCTTGAGCCGTATCAAACGCTTGACGCGCCGTCATCTGCTCATTGAGATATGGCTGCACAGCTTGCTCATTAATGGCGTTGATGACTGGTGACATAATGAAAAAAGTGAGAAAAATAGCAATGCCGATAATTACTTGGTTTGACGGCGTTTGTTGCAGGCCCATTGCCTGGCGCAAGATCGACATCACAATCACGATACGTGTAAAGGAAGTCATCAAAATGACCATGGCAGGCAAAAAACCCAACATGGTCATCAAGGCTAAAATTTGTAGATTGATCGAGTAATCTTGACTGCCATCTGAATTGGTCGTCATGGTAAATGCTGGAATACCGCCACCACCACTGACGCTACCAGCGGCTATCGTTTTAGAGGCGCCACTGTCTTTATTCATCGCCGTTACTGTCACCGTTTCTGCGCCTACGGCGCTGGAAGGAATTGGTGTGGCTAACTCTTGCTCTGAAAACGCAAACGGGGTAAACAATAATGCCACCAGCAACATAGAAAGATGCCATAGATGAGCAAGGTAACCCAATGAGGCCGTGCGACTATTTCTTGTCATTTTTCTTTAGCAGCTGAGTCAGTTGACCGGCAAACGGACTGACCTCAGCCTCCTCCTGTTTGAGTGGGGCATCTAATTTTGCGATCAATTGGACGGATTGTGACGTGACTCCGACGAGAAATTGTTCTTCTCCCGCTTGCACAATAACGATACGCTCTTTAGTACCCACTGGCAGTTGACGTACAATGCTCAACCCTTTTTGATTACCGAACGTGGGCACTCGCATGCGTTTTAACACCCAAGCCAAAAAGAGAATTAGCGCAATAACGAACAAAAGCGACCCGAAAGTGGTCGCTAAATCTAAGTGATCATTCGGCGCTGCCATCGCTTGGCTTGAACAGAGCAATAAACCGATCAGTTTTTTCATCCAAATACTTCTTTTTCGTAAACTGACGTTATGCTAACGCAGCTTTTTAATACGCTCAGTCTGGCTGATTACATCGGTTAAACGAATACCGAATTTATCGTTAACCACTACCACTTCTCCATGAGCAATCAAGGTGCCGTTCACCATCACATCCAATGACTCACCCGCGATGCGATCAAGCTCAACCACCGAGCCTTGGTTCAATTGCAGTAAGTTACGAATGCTGATCTTCGAACGCCCCACTTCCATCGAAATGGTCACCGGAATGTCCATGATCGTATCAAGTTTGCGGCGCTCATCTTCGGTGATCGGTGGTGAAGTGTCTTTCAATTCATCAAGAGGCGCGGCCAGAACTTCATCTACATCAATACTAGGCGCGGATGGGTCTTCCCCTAATGCGGCTGCCCATTCGTCTGCCAATCTTTGGTCGTCACTTGGTTCCATCTTCGTTACCTACTCTATTATTCTTCGTTATCTTCTTCGTCATCATCTTCAAATTCAGACATGATGTCTTTGCCTAAAAAGGCGAGATCCGTTTTTACTACATCAGGGCGTTTAATTTTTTCAGAGACTTGAACCGCCAGTTTTTCACCAGAGCGGCCCATTTTCACTCGGTAAGTAGGCAGCTCTTCAACAAACATCGTTGCGTTTTTGGGCATTTTAATTGGGATGATATCGCCTACTTGTAGATCCATTAAGTCACGCAATGAAATGTCTTGTTCTAATAAATTGACTCGGAAATTGACGGGTACATCCATGATCTCTTCGCGCAGTGCAGAACTCCAACGCACATCGGTTTCCATTTTATCCGACTGGACACCCGCATCGAGTAACTCACGAATGGGTTCAACCATCGAATAAGGCATGACCACGTGGAAATCGCCGCCTCCGCCATCGACTTCGATATGAAACGAGCTCACTACGATCACTTCCGTTGGGCTGACGATGTTAGCCATACTTGGGTTCACTTCTGAATCCAAATATTCAAACTCAACGCCCATCACCGGTGACCAAGCTTCTTTGTAGTCACCGAAAACAATTTTTAACAGTAATTGAATGACACGTCGTTCTGTTGGCGTAAATTCGCGCCCTTCAATTCGAGCGTGGAAACGTCCATCGCCACCAAAAAAGTTTTCCACCAAAATGAAGACTAAACGCGCTTCCATCGTGACCAACGCTGTCCCTTTTAACGGACGAAAACGCACCATGTTCAAACTAGTCGGAACATAAAGCGTATTTTGGTATTCACCAAACTTCATCATCTGTACGCCGTTGATCGACACTTCAGCCGTTTTACGCAGCATGTTGAACAAACTAATACGCATGTGACGAGCAAAACGTTCGTTGATAAGCTCCAGCGTAGGCATGCGCCCACGGACGATACGGTCTTGTGAAGAGAAGTCAAAGTTAATCGCCGACTTATCGGCAACATCGTCATCGTCTTCCGCCTCATCAACACTGTCTACACCATGAAGCAGGGCATCAATTTCGTCTTGGCTTAATAAATCAGTCACTTCTCACCTACTGCATTACAAAATCGGTAAACAACACTTTTTCGATCACAGGTTGCCCAACCGCTTTAGTGAGTGCCGCTTTAATATCATCGGTCGCCTTATCTCTCAGCTCAATTCGCCCGGTAGGGCTACGAAGCTGTTCCACAGTGGCAGACGCAAAAGTGGCCAGTAAAGAGCTTTCCACTAAAGGTGAATGGTAACGTGCAAGGCTTTCATTTTCTGAACCTCGCACCATCAACTGCACTTTGATTTGCACCAAACGATCTTTCTTATCACCCGTTACGTTAAACACAAACGGCTGTGCAATATTAACGTAAGCCACAGGATCCGTTGGCAAAGCTTGCTGCGCTGCGGGGGCTTGCTCACTCGTGGCTTCACCCTCATCTCCGCTCATCAAAAAGAAAGCTGCACCACCACCAAGCAGTAACACTACGGCAGCAATAATGATAATCAGCAGTTTTTTCTTCCCTTTGGGGGCTTCCGCGCCTAACTCTTCATCGGCCATAATGTTCTCTATGTCGTTATTTTTAATATTAGTTTAAGCGTAATAACTGATTCCATCACGCTTTGATGCGACATTCAAATCAAGTTTGACGTCTGTATCAAGGTTTTCTTCGTCTAAATAGCTTCCGTTGCGCGCCAATTGACCAGATTGAGCATCCCCGTCGGCAGTGTAGCGCGCTTGTTGCTGACCAGCGCTCTGTTGTTGGACAGAGGTCTCACCCAACTGCACACCTTGTTGTGCCAACATTTCTCGTAGCCTTGGCATAGATTGTTCAATCACATCACGTGCTTGATGGTTAGCGACCGTAAAATGAACCGTCGTATGATCACCATTCATATTCATACGAATTTGTAAACGCCCCAATTCCGGTGGATCTAAGCGAATATCGACATGTTTAAGGTTTTTCGACATCATCATTTGCAGCCGTTCCGCCATTTGCTCACTGGCCATTTCTCGGTTAAGCAACAAAGGAGGCTGTTGCGCGGCTTGCAAGTTGTCAGCACGGCTCTGCGTCGCGTTCAAACCATGTTGCCCCAAAGCACTCGAAAGCTGCTGCGCTAATGTGCCCTCTTTTTGCTCTTGAGCCGACCCTGCATCATTCACACCCGATAACGCTTTCGCGCCTAATCCGGCTTTGAATAGCGCGGGGTTGAGTGGCAATTGTGCATGGGTTGCAGCTGGTATCGCGGCCGCATTCGCTAACTGTTGTATTTGTACATTGGATAACTCATTGCTTGCTGTCACAAGAGGTGACGATGCTAGTGCGGCTTTATCTGCCGCCGCGGCAGCCTGCATGGTTTGAGATTGTTGCTGAGCTAAGGCTTGCTGAACAGAATGGGCTAATGAAACCGGCGTATTTTTACCCTTGAGGACCGTTTCACTTTGTGCCACATCTAGAGGTAATGCTTGCCCTTCGGCAACAACTGTGTTCGCCCAAGGAATGGCAGCGGCAGTCAATAACGCCTCTGTGGGCAGTCCTTGCAGATCATTTTCCGAATCGGTTTGAGGTGTATTCGCCGATGGGGATGGGGAAAGTGGTAGCTTGCCCTCTGCTAAATTTGTCGTCAATTGTGAATCAAGTGCTTGCGCTTCAACCAAAGATGATGGCTCTATGAGCATGGCGTTGTCACTTTTTTCCACCGCGTTAACTGCTGCATCGCCAACTTCAGTTGTGGCAAGTAAAGTGGCCTCATCTTCTATCGCTTGCGACAAAGCGCTTGCTTGTACTGACTTTGTATCTTGAGGCGGCTGAATGAATTTTCGGACTGATTCCGGCAGGATGAGTTCACCATTCTCTTCAGTCTCTGCGCTTAAGGTTGATGCCGTAGGTGACCCTTCCGCAGCAATCAAACGCTCTTTGCCCTGCTGAATAGGCAGCACACGCTCTGCATCTTGTTCCGTGATGTGCTGATCAGATAATGGAGCTTGCTCATTCACTGACGCCAGTGCTACTGATTCAGTAGTGGGTTTAGCGAATACATCCTGTGCTGATATTTGCGCAGCCGCTGGCGCTTTTTGCTCCACTTGATCCGAGGAGTCACCTGCGTTGTCGTCGATTTGCACGTCTACCGGATGAGTGTTTTGTGGCAAGGTTTTGCCGTTTTGGTCAGCAAGTGCTTGATTGGCGCTATTTAAACGGCCAAGGATTTCATCGCCATCGCTCATAACCTGTGCTGTTTTCAGCTGAAGAGCGGGGTCATCAACCTCTGCTGAAGGGGGTGATTTTGTTTGCGCGGTATCAACATCGGCCTCTTCACTCAATGCCTCACCAAGTTCTTTATCTAACAAGGCATCGCTACTTTGGGCTGCCACGTCATCGGTGAGCACCGCTCCCTCATCCAACGCCTTAAAGTCAGTTTCTGCCGAAGATTCAGTGCTACGACCCATAATGAGGGCGGTCAGTTTTTCAAAAAAACCTTGAGATTCAGAACCTTCACTCACCGCATCAGAGCCTGCTTTACTCACGCTGGCCATTTTAGAGGTGTCGGATGGTGTTGTAATATTTACATTCATATCCATGATGCTCGCACTAAAAACAGAGGATGACGCGGATTCATTATTGGCCAGTAAGCCATGTTTCATCATTTTTTGACGATGGCGCAGTGGATTAACCTAATGAACTCCGTGATTAGTCAGAAGCAAGAAATGAGCCAAGCCTTCAATATCGATAAAAAAGTATGACACCCATCTTATTGGACACGTTGACGACTTGAGGCGTCAGTGACTTAAAACTTATTTTGATTAAAACTTATGTTGCTTAAAACTTGTGTTGATTAGAACGTTGCCGACTAAAGAGCAGTGTAGAAAACTCATCCATCTGCTTCTGCTCTCGTTTATCTTGCAGACGTTGCGCTTCTATCTGTTTTTTTTCAATGAGCCATTCGTAAGAGCGTCGCTGTTTTCTCACTTCCATCCAATGCTCTTGGCAGTTCTCTACCTGATTTTTGAAGTGTTGTTCTGCATCTCTTTGTTTGACAAGGGTTTCATCTAACTGGGTAAGAAATCGGTTTAAGTGTCCATATTGGCTCGCCGTCAAACCTGACATGCCGCGCTCCATAAGCTGCTGACAATAATCCAGTCGGTATTGTTCAATCTGCGCTAACTGCTTGTAATAACTCTCTAGCTCATCACGCGATTTAGATAACGCCATCACGGCTTTTTCTTCTTTGTCTTTGGCTTGGTCAAGCAAAAACTCGAGTGCGTTATCCATCGATTACCCCACTTGCAAAACGTGCTTAAGCATATTGACGCACATGTCGTAAGGAACCGAATCCTTCATCCCTTGCTGCAAATATTCATCCAGCCTAGGTTTTAGCGTAAATGCACTGTCAATCGCAGGGTCCGTCCCCGGCTTGTAAGCACCGATAGAGACGAGATCTTGATTTTTCCGGCAGATGGAGAGTATTTGACGCACCGCTTTCGACATCAACAGATGTTCATCGGTGGTGATTTGTGGCATAACACGGCTGACCGATTTCTCTACATCAATCGCTGGGTAATGTCCGGCATCAGCCATTTCACGTGATAAAACAATGTGACCATCAAGAATGGCTCGCGATGCATCAGCGATCGGGTCTTGTAGATCATCCCCTTCGGTGAGCACGGTAAAGAAAGCGGTAATCGATCCTTGGTGAGGGCCGCCATTTCCCGCTCGTTCAACCAAGGCGGGCAGTTTAGCAAACACCGACGGCGGATAACCTTTTGTGGCTGGCGGCTCACCCACAGATAACGCAATTTCACGTTGCGCTTGGGCAAAACGAGTCAACGAGTCCATGAGTAGCAATACATCTAACCCTTGATCACGAAAGTATTCCGCAATCGCTAACGCGGTTTGACAGCCTTTTAAACGCATCAGCGGTGAGGAGTCCGCAGGCGCGGCTACTACAACTGAACGTTGACGTCCATCAACGCCTAAAATCTCTTCTATAAACTCTTTTACTTCGCGGCCACGTTCACCAATCAGCCCCACCACCACCACTTGAGCGGTTGTGCCACGAGTCATCATGCCAAGCGTTACCGACTTACCGACACCAGAACCGGCAAATAAACCAATCCGCTGCCCTTTACCCACCGTCAGTAAACCGTTGATCGCTTTTAGGCCAACGTCCAGAGGTTCTGTTATGGGTTTGCGAGCTAATGGATTGATGGGGTCAGCATTAAACGATGCGCGCTTTTCGGTATAAATAGGCCCCAGCCCATCGAGTGGATTACCGACACCATCAATCACCCGTCCAAGCAGCTCCATCCCGACTGGTAGGCCAGCATCCCCTGTCATTGGGGTAACTTTAGCTCCGGGCAGTACGCCTGTTATCTGTTCGCTGGGCATCAGATAGAGGTTATCGCCAGAAAAGCCAACCACTTCCGCTTCCATTTCTCCGGACATGGTTTCTACTTTACATAAGCTACCAATAGGGGCTTTACAACCGGTAGCCTCAAGGGTTAAACCAACCACACGGACCAATTTGCCCGATGCCATTGGGCGGCAGGTTAACCCTTCGGTTTTGTATTGACTAAGGCGATCGGCAAGAGACAACACTATTGATCACCTTGTTGGTGACGATTGGTGCCACAAAAACTTTTCAACACGCTACGAATGCGATCTTCCATTCGATAATTCACACTCGATTCACCTGCTTCAATCTGGACGTCACCGCGATTTAATGCCGGCTCTTTGACCAATGTCCAGTTTCGGAAATCCAGCTCTTTTTCGCCATAAGCAGAATGAATCACTTCAACATCTTCTGGATGGAGTTTTAATGTGATGGCATGCCCGGATACAGGCAGGGACTCAACCGACGATTTGACGGTATCTAAGATCACTTGCGGATTGGTTTGTACTTCAACGTGAACGACTTCTTTGACCAAGGTTAAAACCATATCGACCAGCTGTTTTTCGACTTGGGCATTCATCAACTCTAGCGGTTGAGCAAATTGATTGGCAAGACCAACGAAAATATCAACCTGCTGCTGGATGAGGGTTTGCCCTTCAGCAACACCCTCGGTTTTGCCTTGCTCAACACCTTCTTGGTGTCCTGCAATCAGCCCTTCTTCTTTGCCTTTTTCATAACCTTGTTTGAATCCGGCTTCTTGGCCTTGGTGCAAACCTTCTTGATAAGCCCCTTGTTTGATCTGGCCAATCTCTTCTTCGCTGAGTTGCAGAGGCTCTTCAACCAAAGGCTCATCAAAACTTGGCATCCAACCGGGGTCGTAGTTCATTGCCGTTTCTTTGGCTTTTTTATTGATCTCTGCGCCGTAGTCCGGCAACCCCCACTTTTTGGCTTGTTCAATATTAGCGTCTGCATCTAAACGTAAAAAGCCGCGTTTTCTTTCTCCAGACATAATGCTACCTATTGTTGAGTCAGGGTTAGATTATAAGAATTCGTCTGCGCCGCCAGACAGCATAATTTCGCCACTGTCGGCCATACGACGTGCAATCGCCAGAATCTCTTTTTGCGCCGCTTCGACATCTGATACTTTAATCGGAGGCATGGCTTCCAGATCATCTTTCATCATCTCAGCTGCACGTTTTGACATGTTTTTGAAGATCTTCTCACGCAATGCGTCATCAGCACCTTTAAGTGCTTTTTGCAGTACATCTTGCGGTACATCACGCAGCAATTTTTGAATGCCTTGGTCGTCCACTTCGACTAAGTTTTCGAACACGAACATCAGATCTTGGATCTGCGTTGCCATGTCTTCATCTTGCTCACGCATCTGATCCATGAGGATGCCTTCGATATTGTTATCGAGGTAGTTCATGATATCAGCCGCGGCTTTCAAGCCACCAATTTTCGCCGCTTGCGCGCCCGCTTGACCGGCAAATTGTTTCTCCATGATTTCATTCAACTCAGCCAATGCCGAAGGTTGTACTTCTTCAAGGTTGGCAATGCGCATCAATAAGTCTAAACGGTCACGTTCAGCAAACTGCGCCAAAATTTCAGCCGATTGATCCGGTTCTAAATACGATAAAACAATGGTTTGGATTTGTGGGTGTTCATTAACAATGATGCTCGCCACTTGTCGTGGGTCCATCCATTTCAATGAATCCAACCCTTTTGAACCCGTGCCAAGCAAAATTTGATCGACCAAGTTATTGGCTTTATCGGCACCTAATGCAGCGATAAGCGCGTTACGCATAAAGTCTTCGCTGCCCATACCGATATTGGTGTATTTCTGAATATCTTCGAGGAAAGCACGATGCACCGCGCCCACTTTCTCTTGGCTAAGCTCTTTCGCCTTCGCCATCGCGCTACCGACTCGTTGTACCTGCTTAGGTTCAAGATGGCGGATGATGCCAGCAGCGTCCTCTTCGTTTAAGCTCAACAACAAAATAGCCGCTTTTTCATCACCAGAAATTGTTGAAATATCAACCGATGATTCTGTCACTTCTGTTCCACTCTTATTTTTATTATCAGGCATTTTGCATCCAATTCTTCACTACTTGAGCCGCTAGTTCAGGCTCATTGGCCACTAGAGCACGCACCGCTTTCAGTACATCCTCATCCTTGTGTAAGTTTGGCAAATCAATACCGGAACCAAACTCAAAGAGATCACCGCCATCAATACCACTGCCAATTAAACTGGTTTCACCATCAGCACCAATCGGTAAACCATCAGGTCCGTACATTGGGTCATCATCATCCGCAGCAGGGTTGAGCAGTTTTTTCAGCGCAGGGCGAACCAGCACCAGCACCACAACCACAATAACCAAGGCACTAGCAAACCAGCGTACCCAATCGTTGAAGTTTGGATGCTCCCAAATAGGGACATCAACCATTGACTCAACTTCAGGCACGGCAAATTGCATGCTCAAGACATTCAACAAATCGCCACGGTTTTCATCAAAGCCAACCGTCCCAATCAATACTTGTCGCACGGCGCTAATTTCACTTTCGCTCAAGGGAGTATAGGTGACTTCGCCAGTCTCTGGGTTAACCGATGGTCGGTTTTTAATCGCCACCGCAACGGTCTGACGATTCACCACACCCGATTGTTTACGTTCATGACTGATGGTGGTATCGAGTTCAAAATTGCGCGTGGCTTCTTTGTGCACAGAACCTTGCCCAAGAACCGAGCCATCTTTCATCTGCGCGACGTCTTGTGGGATCGAAGCATCCGCAGGTGGCTGATTACTTAATGCACCTGGAACGCCAGCCACCACATTGCCGTTGTTATAGTCTTCAAGCGTATATTCGCTGCGTGTCGCTGGCGTATTCGGGTCAAAGCGTTTACGCGTTTGTTCAATGGCACTGAAATCCAGTTGGATATCCACTTGGGCGGTGTAATTACCAAAACCTAGAATAGGGATTAATACCGAATCAATTTTGTCACGCAGCGCCTCTTCTTGCTTGCGTTCAAGTTCTTGTTCTTTACGGCGGGCTGACGACACAGGATCTTGAGAGCCTGAGCTGAGCAACCGACCATGTTGATCAGTCACGGTAATTCGATTGGGTTTCATCCCTGGCACGGCACTGGCGACCATATCGACAATAGAGTCGACCTCTTCTTGTTTGAGGTTAGCGCCAGTTCGCAAGGTAAGAAATACGGAGGCAGAAGCATCTTGGTTATGACGAACAAATACGCTTTGCTTAGGCAGTGCCAATAACACACGAGCTTTGTTGACGAGCTTCATCTCTTCAATCGCTTTGGCAAGCTGACGTTCACGACTAAGTTTAAGGCGCTCTTGCTCAAGGCGCTGAGAAACACCAAAGCCCATGTCTTGCATCAAGATTTCATCGCCCGCTTGCTTGTTTTGATTTAACCCTGCACGGACGAGGTTGAGTTTTAAGCTGTTGTATTCACTGGATGGCACTAAGATAGTATTACCATCTAATTTGTAGGTCAGTTTCTGCTGATCAAGATAATCGAGGACAGGAATAAGTTCTTCGGTTTCATAAGCGCCAAGCGGGCGCATTTCAGGTTCTCGAACCCAAAAGAACAACATGACAATCAGTGCCACACAGATGGAAATAGAGAGGACTAACACCACCTGGCGCAACAAGTCCAAGTCGCCCATCGCAAAATCACTTTTGGATGAACTCTTCTCTTCAAGATCTGGGTTTTGCGTGTCCATGTCTAGATCTGAGCTCGCCATTAAAGCGTGGTCAGAACCACTGGTCACGGTAAGATCGGTTGTTTGCTTATCTTCTGCCACGGCGGCTACCTAATTTATACGGGCATATTCATGAGTTCTTTGTAGGCGTCGACAAGTTTATTTCGAACTTGAATCGTCGCTTCAAAGGCTACACTCGACTTGTTACGAGCAATCATCACATCCGATAGTGAGACATTTTCATCTCCCCGATCAAAGCGGGTTTGTAAATTACCTGAGGTCTTTTGCAAACTGTTCACGTTATTAATGGCTTTGGAAAGCATGTCGCCAAAATCAGCACTCACACTTTGTCCAGTTGCCGTAGGACGAGCATTGGTTGCTTCCAACATCATTGTTTGCATTTCGCTGTTTAAACCATCAAGTCTCATTGCTACCTCTAACGCCAAATCTTTGACTGCTGTGCTGCTTCTTTCTGTGATGCAGCAATTTATATGCCATCACCCACTTTAGGGTTAATTCGGGATATCAATTCCTGCATCACGCATTTTTGCTAATTTGTAACGCAGTGTCCTAGGGCTAATTCCGAGCTTATCTGCCATCTCTTTACGGCGGCCTTGGCACTCGACTAAAGTATCCATAATAATGGTGTACTCTTGATCTCTCAGCTCATCACCCAATGCAGCGCCATTGTTATTAAACAGCTTGTTCACTTCGGCTTGTGCTACAGGCTTAATCTCTGGTGTGGCAATATCGCTGCGCTCTACGACTTGTTGCAAGCTGCTAGCATCTTGCCAATCAACCCCTTCCAACAAGATATGTTCACTTGCAATGTCTCCTTGCTCACTCAAGATCAGCGCGCGTTGCACGACGTTATCAAGTTCACGGACGTTGCCCGGCCAAGCGTAACTAAGCAGCTTGTTAATGGCTTGCGGCGCGATACGAGGCACAGGTAAACCAAGTTTAGTGCAGTGACGCTCTACAAGGTGGTGAGCCAGCGGTTCAATATCCCCTTTTCGGTCACGTAGCGCTGGCCATGAGATTGGGAAGACGTTGAGACGATAATATAAATCATCACGGAAATTGCCTTCCTGCACATACTGCTTTAGGTCGCGGTTGCTGGTCGCCAATACGCGGACATCAAGCTTAATGCTTTTACGCCCCCCCAAGCGTTCCACTTCACGCTCTTGGAGTACACGCAGCAGTTTTGCTTGTAGGTTCAGATCCATCTCGCTGATCTCATCGAGTAAAATGGTCCCACCTTGTGCTTGTTCAAATTTGCCCGGACAAGCTTGTACCGCTCCTGTAAATGCCCCTTTTTCATAACCAAATAAGGTGGCTTCGAGCATGTTGTCTGGAATGGCGGCGCAGTTGATCGCCACAAATGGCCCATCTTTACGCGGAGATGAGTTATGAATGTAGCGAGACATGACCTCTTTTCCTGAGCCACTTGGGCCCAAAATCATGACGTTAGCATCGGTTTTTGCCACTTTGTCGGCAAGTGACAATAAGCGCAGGCTTTTCTCATCGGCAACAACCGCATCACCGTTATCATCCGATTTCACTGGCGCGTAACGGCTAACCATGTTGAGCAGCACTTCGGGGGCAAAGGGTTTTGCCATGTAATCAATGGCGCCCTCTTTCATCGCCGAGACAGCATCTTCAATATTGGCGTACGCCGTCATCAGCAACACGGGTAAATTGGGCCAATGCTGTTTGATGTTGCGCAGCAGTGCAAGGCCACCCATGCCAGCCATTTGAACGTCAGAGACAACAATATCAACAGGATGTGCTTTGAGTTTAATCAGTGCATCTTCGGCGCAATCAGCTTCCAGCCATTCATAACCGGCCAGCGCCAAAGTATCGACTAACGCTTCGCGTAGACCTTCATCATCTTCAACGATTAAGACTTTGCTTTGAGCCATCATCCTTCTCCAGTCTCTGTTGGTGAAGAAGGGGCATGACGCTCGAGTGGAATGCACATAGTAAAGCAAGCACCCTCCCCTTCTTCTGAAATTAATTCCAATCGCCCATCATGGGCGCGGCAGACCATTTGTACCACCGCTAACCCTAACCCCGTTCCTTGTGAGCGAGTGGTAAAAAACGGTTCCATAATTTTACTTTGCAGCGCAGCAGGGACTCCCGGGCCACTGTCTTGTACCGAGATTTTCAGCTCACCATTTACCGGGCGAAAAAAGACATCAATTTGCGACGCCTTACCCGCAATTTGTATTGCGTTCATCACTAAGTTACTCAGTGCAGAGGCAATGGCATTTGCATTGCCTAACACCACTGTCCCTTCTTGTTCCACTTCCTGATGATAATCAATTGCGCTATTTTTTAATGCCGTTTCCACCATGGGAACAAATTCGCTGACCAAGTCTGTCACTGTAAACGGCTGAATGACTTTATTGTCACCACCTTTGGCAAACAACAACATATCATTGACTTGTTTTTCAAGATCATGAAGCCTATCCATCAGCTTAGACTGAAAACGCTCTCTTGTAGCGTTTGGCAAGTTAGGCGCACCTAAATTTGAGGCATAGAGCATGGCACTGGATAACGGTGTGCGAACTTGGTGTGCCAAAGACGCCACCATTCGACCGAGTGAGGATAAGCGCTGTAAATCACTGATGCGTGATTGAAGTAACCGAGTTTCGGTTAAATCGGTGATTAATATCAATTGGCCTGTTGCTGATGCTGAAATGGCTAATCTAACTTTACGACCATTGCGCAGCGAGATTTCATGCCCATCATCTTCTCTCGGCGCAAAAGCACTTTGAATGACGGAATACCATTTTTCACCCGCCAATGGGACTTGCAATAACCGCTGAGCTTCAGGGTTAGCCTCTCTGACTACGCCTTGAGTATCGAGCAAAATGACGCCAGCAGGCATCACATCAAGAACCTGTTTATAGCGCTCAACTTGATCCTCTACAGAATCTAAGTGAGATTGATTAATGGGTGTGTCAGGAGACTGCATGTCGAAATTCTACCTATAAAACAACAATAGCCTAACACGCAAAATACATGCCAGGCTATTTTTCTTTAAAATCAAAGAATTAATCCATTGCCAATATATTGACTAAACTTTACCCATGCTGTTTTTTAATCACCGTTGCATATTGTATTTACGCATTTTTTCAACCAAGGTCGTACGGCGCATACCCAGCATATCAGCGGCACGCGCTACCACTCCGCCTTGAGCTTCAAGGGCTTGGTTGATCATATTGACTTCCAAGTCCGCCAATAGCTCTTTCAAATTCACGCCTTCAGGAGGCAATGACTGCGGTGCGTTGAGATTTTCGTGCATCTCTTCGACGTCTTCAAAACTGAAGTTTTCAGAGAAAATACCCGCCAGCACATCACGTTCTTGGTCTTCAACAGAACCATAAGAGCTGTGCTCTGGTTGGAATTCTGGAATATCACTATAGCGGTATTTAGTTGGTAAATGATTGACGTCGACGAGACTATTTGGATAGAGAATGATCATCCGCTCAACTAAATTCGCTAGTTCACGAACATTGCCCGGCCAATTGTGTTCCATTAACGAATTGACAGCTCGCGGGGTAAAACAAAATGGCTGTCCACCTTCCGCTTCCATACGTGTCATGAGTTCTTGTAACAGCAATGGGATGTCGTCTTTGCGATCTTTTAGCGCTGGCATTTCAATTGGGAAAACATTGAGTCGATAGTAAAGATCTTCACGAAATGATTCATCATCAATCATGTTTTCTAAATTGCGGTGAGTCGCTGACACCACACGCACATTCACTTTAATGGTGGTGTTACCGCCCACACGTTCAAAGCAGCGCTCTTGTAACACACGCAACAACTTTACCTGCATCGACATCGGCATATCACCGATCTCATCGAGAAATAAAGTACCGCCTTCGGCAAGCTCAAAACGACCTTTACGCGCGGTTATCGCTCCGGTAAACGCCCCTTTTTCATGACCAAATAATTCACTTTCAAGTAAATCAGCCGGAATCGCACCACAGTTAATCGGCACAAACGGACCGTTGCGGCGTGCAGAATGATAATGGATGTTACGCGCAACCACTTCTTTGCCCGTTCCAGATTCACCTAAGATCAACACATTGGCTTCTGTGCCTGAGACTTGCTCAATCAAATGGCGAACTTCTTGGATACCATGACTTTGGCCTACAAGGCTACGAAATAAGGTATTCTTACGCGATGTAGAGGGAACTTGCACGCCTTTGCGTCCTAAAAATTCTTTGCAATGTCGTAATGCGTCACTCAGTTGAGGGTAATTAAGAGGTGACTCAAGTTCACCGACGTATTGAGTAAATTCTTCCAATGAATATGGCTGCTTGTTTGCCATTAGAAGTGGAATATAATTGGCCTTAGTCAACCACTGAGCTATCTCATCAGTTAACTGCTCACTTTTTAGCGATCCAATAATGCAGCCCCCCCACAATCTTGAACAATCAATATCCTTGATTTGGGATGACTCGATCGCCTCGCAGTGCTCTCCAACAAATTCTAAAATGTTACTTAGATTGAGACGGATCTGCGGATCGTCTTCTATCACAAGCAGTTTTGCTAAACCTTGCATAGGTGAGAATATTTGCCTTAAATCAGAGAAATTGTGGCCGCACTTCTGAAAATCGTTATTCAGTTTTGTTTTTCTATAATCACTTGATTAAACGATAGACAATTTGTGGAATTCAGCAACAAAAAAAGCCATTAGGCTAGTAATGGCTTCTATTCTATGGAATAAAAAAAATAAGGCAACCAAGCAATGAGCTGGTGTGACATCAGTTAAAACTTTAAAAAATAAGTGCCTAAAGGTTTATAAATAACTTATATG
>NZ_CAWNHY010000100.1:0-5875 GCF_963874335.1 Vibrio sp. V10_P2A27P122
CTCTAGCACCGACGACACAAGTGGTGAGCCTGATGCGTTCTTCGGTAGCCGATGTAATGGCTCAAAACTATATACGCGCCGCTCGAATTAAGGGTTTAAGTGATTACGAAATTGTCACCGAGCATGTGCTGAGAAATGCAATTCCACCTATTATTCCTAAATTCGGGGTTCAGTTATCGAGTATGTTAACGCTAGCAATTATTACTGAATCCATCTTCAACTGGCCGGGAATCGGCCGTTGGCTGCTCGATGCCTTATCTAACCAAGATTATGTCTCCATTCAAGCCGGCGTGATCGTAGTTGGTACGCTCGTTCTCACAGCAAACATTCTGTCTGATTTGATTGGCGCTATGGTTAACCCGCTGGTAAGAAAGGAATGGTATGCTAACAAATAACATTTATCAGGAAGAGCATATTCCAACTCAGTTTGAGCGGTTTTGGCGCAGCTATCGCAATAACAGTTTGGCGATGTTTGGCTTGTGGTGCTTAGGACTCATTGTGTTGATTACCCTCACCTCTCCTTGGATAGCCCCTCATGATCCGCAGTTGCAAACGAGCAACCTATTAATACCGCCTTCTTGGGATCCTGCGGGTACTGTCGAATTTTTCTTAGGTACCGACGATTTAGGCCGAGATATCTTGTCACGGTTGATTGATGGTACCCAATACACCTTCGCTGCCGCTATTTTAATCACCGCTATCGCGGCTGTGATCGGCTGTTTTATCGGCATTATGGCAGGCATGACCAAAGGATTATTGTCCAGTACATTGAACCACTTACTCGACACGGTCATGTCGATTCCATCGTTGCTGCTTGCCATTATTTTTGTGGCACTGCTCGGTTTTGGCGAGTTCAATATTTTGCTTGCGATTGGTTTGGCACTCATCCCTCGCTTTGTTCGTTCGGTGTATATTGCCGTACACAACGAAGTAGAAAAAGACTATATCCTCGCCGCACGTTTAGATGGTGCCAATGACTTTTATCTGTTGTGGAACTCCATTTTACCCAATGTCCTTGCTGTCATCGCCAACGAAATAACACTCGCGTTATCCATTGCCATCTTAGACATCACCGCTTTGGGCTTTCTTGGTTTGGGTGCTCAAGCACCAAGCACCGAATGGGGCACCATCTTAGGTGATTCAGTTGAGCTGATTTACCTCGCACCGTGGACAGTCACTCTCCCCGGTTTAGCGATTATGTTTACGGTGATCATCATCAATTTAGTCGGTGAAGGTGTACGACAAGCTCTGAATGCAGGGGTGGAATAATGCCATTATTAGATATTCGCCATCTCACCATCGAAATTGATACGCCACAAGGCATGGTAAAAGCAGTCGATCGCATGAGCTTAACCATGAACGAAGGCGAAATTCGCGGGTTGGTGGGAGAATCCGGATCAGGAAAAAGCTTGGTGGCTAAAGCCATCGTAGGAATATGCAAAGATAATTGGACCATCACCGCCGACCGCATGCGCTTAGGTAACATTGATCTACTTCAGCTGACGCCGCGCGAACGCCGGCGAGTGATTGCCCGCGACATCGCGATGATTTTTCAAGAACCGTCAACCTGCTTAGACCCTTCAGATGAAGTGGGAAAACAGTTGATTGAATCTATCCCATCGCGCACATTTGAAGGCAAATGGTGGCAGCGTTTTACATGGCGTAAAAAACAAGCCATTGCCCTTTTACATAAAGTAGGAATCAAAGAGCACGCTCGCATCATGAGTAGCTACCCCTATGAGCTAACTGATGGTGAATGCCAAAAGGTAATGATTGCGATGGCTATCGCAACCAAACCAAAAATTTTGATTGCTGATGAACCAACGAACGATTTGGACCCCATTACCCAATCACAGATATTGCGCCTGCTAAGCCGGATGAATCAGGTCAATAACACCACGATTCTATTGATTGGCCACGACTTAACCACCATTACCCAATGGGCTAACCGTATTACAGTGATGTACTGCGGTCAGTCTGTTGAGTCAGCCGATACCCAGAAAATATTGAGTGAACCCAAACACCCTTATACGGCTGCACTACTGAAAGCGATGCCTGATTTTAGTGATTGGATCCCGCATAAAGAAAAATTGCAATCCTTACCGGGTTCCATTCCACCCTTGCAACATTTACCGATTGGTTGCAGATTGGGGCCTCGCTGCCCCTATGCTCAGCGCCAATGCGTTGAAATACCGTATCCACAACGTATTAAAAATCATAAGTTTGCCTGTCATTTCCCTCTCAATATGGAGCAACAGTCATGAGTGCATCATTATTAGAAGTGAACGGGTTAACTAAAGATTTCATTACTCGTTCAGGTCTGTTTCGCAAGAAAATTCAGCATGCGGTCAAACCGGTCAGCTTTACGTTAGAAGCTGGACAAACCATTGGTTTTATTGGCCAAAATGGTTCTGGTAAATCGACATTGGCACGAATGCTTGCAGGGATGGTTGAACCCTCTGCTGGCGAGATACGCGTTAATGGAGAGTTATTGGAACACAAGGATTACTCCACGCGCTGTAAGCTGATTCGAATGATTTTTCAAGATCCGAACACATCGCTGAACCCAAGAATTCAAATTGGTCGTATTCTAGAAGGGCCGCTCAAAAGAAACACCAATATGCCACCTGAAGCTCGCATGAAGCGCGTGAAAGATACGCTATTGCGCGTTGGGTTATTGCCAGAGCACGCCTACTTCTACCCGCAAATGCTCGCCACCGGGCAAAAACAGCGGATTTGCTTGGCACGAGCACTGATTCTACAACCGTCGATCATTGTGGCTGATGAAGCATTAAACGGGTTAGACATGGCAATGCGATCACAGATGATTAACTTGTTTCTAGAACTGCAAGAAGAGATGGGTGTCTCGTTTGTGTATGTATCTCAACACCTTGGTATTGTAAAACACATTACAGACAAAATTATGGTGATGCACGAAGGCGAAGTAGTCGAATCGGGTGACACACAAGAAGTATTGTCTAATCCAACTCATCCCATCACTCAAAGAATGATTGAGAGCCACTTCAACAAAGCGCCCAGCTTTAAATAGCCGCTCTGTATTTAATATCAGAAGACAATATCGTCGATATTGTACTGTTCCTCCCCCTTTTAGGGGGAGGTTAGGAGGGGGTGTACAGGGTTCAGTAACTAAAAAGCACCCCACCCTAACCCTCCCCTAAAAGGGGAGGGAATTAGTTTCGTTAGTGTTGAGAGTATTTCATTTATGATGATAGATGCGGGTTGCTAAAATAGTTTTACCCTAAACCTTCTTGAGGAAATTGAGTTCCCATTTCAGTAAATCACTATTTGGCTTGTCTTTTCGTAATACCAATAACCTGACTACTTGATTAGTTTAATTCAATCTACTTCTACTGCTTTTCATAAAACTGAGAGGTGTTTGTCCTGTTTGTTTCTTAAAAAAAGCAATAAACGCACTATCAGAAGAAAAGCCTAGCAAATGAGAGACCTCGCTAACTTGTATTTCTTTAGACAGCAACTCAATCGCCTTTAACAAGCGCCATTGCTGCCTCCAGTCTTGATAGGACATTCCTGTTTCTGCTTTGAATAGCCTTGTGATCGTTTTGGTACTTGCACCTATAGAATGTGCGATGGTGGTAAGAGGCGGCACCAAAAAAGATTCTTGCATCACTTGTTGGCAGAATTTTTTAAACCGACGATCTAACGGTAAGGGTAATTGGAAAGAATGACGTTTAGCCGCATAAAATTCCTCCCAAAAAAGAGCCGTCGTTTTTTGCATTTCATTTTCAGGTTTATCCCATGCCCACAATGCCATCTTATCAATGAGTGCCTTTAGCAAAGCATCAACTTCTATCATAATCATGTTATTTGGACATTCAAAAACTGCACAATCGAAGTATAGCGATCGATAAGCTACCACGTTCGTCATCATCGCTCGATGTTGGATGTATGGTGGAATCCAAACTGCTTTTGTCGGTGGTAAAATACAGATTGAGTTATCTAAAGCAAAGCTGATGCATCCTTGAGGCGCATAGAGAAGTTGGCCTTTTTTATGTTGATGCATTCCCGAGTCGTGTTTACCGATGTCGGCTGCTATCCCTACAACGCAAGCTGTTAATTTATCAGCATCGAATTGGGTTTGTTCATCAATAATCGCCATTTGTCCGAATCTTGTTGTTTCTGGTATTAATGTTGTTAATAGATAAAGAATAGCCTCATTTATACTGTGCGCCAAGTTCATTGATGAGGACACAAGATGAATACAAAACCTTCTTTATGGCTGATGGTTGTCATGTTGATGTTTCCGCAAATCGTGGAAACCATTTACAGCCCTGCTTTAGGTTCTATTGCCCAATCATTTTCGGTAAACGACGCCCAAGCAGCTCAAACGCTGTCCGTTTATTTTTTAGCTTTTGCTATTGGTGTTCTTGTTTGGGGAATACTGGCAGACAAATTTGGCAGACGCCCAACCATGATTATTGGCCTATTTATATACGGCTGCGCTTCTTTGGTGGCTATGCAAACTGAAAGCTTTAGCATCATCATGGTCGCACGCGCATTTAGCGCATTGGGAATCGCTGTTGGTTCAGTTGTGACACAGACCATGCTTCGCGATGCGTTCAGTGGCGAAGAGTTAGGCAAGGTCTTTAGCCTAATGGGAATGGGGATATCAATTAGCCCTGTGTTAGGAATGCTACTAGGTGGTCAGCTAACGTCTATTGGTGGTCATCATTGTGTGTTCTTGGCGCTATTTGTTATGGCGATAATGCTATTTTTGTACAACCTGATTAAGCTTCCTGAAACTCAAAAAGAAAGTCAGTCTCTACAACTAGGTAGCTTAAGTCTTCGAATGTTGAAAGATTCGCACATCTGGTTTTCGGCTTTATTGGTTGCGCTATACAACATTGCACTGTTCTCTTATTACCAGCTTGGCGCTTTTACTTTTGAAGCGTTAGGTTTTAGCTCTGCCCAATTTGGTTACAGTGGGGTTGTATTAGGGCTTGGGACGTTACTAGGCAGTTACTTAAACAAAACTCTACTTTCGAAACAAGTGTCGCAACGTTCTCTTTTATGGGTATCCGCTATGCTGTTAACTATTGGTGCTATCGGGGTTTATGCCATGCAGGGCTCTATTTGGTTTTTAGCACCAATGATGTTAGTGGTGATGTCTTTTGGTATTGCGATCCCAAATGTGCTGAGTGTCGCTTTGGTTGACTATAAACAACAATCGGGTAGTGCTGGTGCTCTATTTGGACTTCTGTATTACTTATTGATTGGTGGCGGATTAGCTCTAGTTGGCGAGGTTCAAAACTTAGGTATTGTGCTTATCGTATGTAGTGCAGCCACGGTATTGGTCACAACATCACGCAAGTAATAAGTTACTGATATTTAATTGCAAATCTTTCCCGCACTGTTACTAATTTAGCTAGAAAAAGAGCTTCTATCAGAAGCTCTTTGAGTTAGCGAGTTTTACTGGCTTGCTTTTTCAATTCAAAATCGAACTCGTCGGGAAATAACACAACGCCTTCTTCATTCTCATTGGGGAACACTACCACCGACAGTTCATCTTCTTCTAGGCCCGAAGTCCAACGGCTGTGCCATTTGTTCAAAGAGATCGCTTCCGCTTCACACGCTTGCCACTCGCCTGTTGCCCATGCCTTGGCAAACTCTTGGTTAGGCCACACAGGAACACAATCATCTTCTTCTGTGTTGAGCATGACACAACCGTGCTCATCTTTTAGTATCCAAACTTCACGGTTTGCAACAATGGCTTTAATGCAGTATTTAAAACGTTCTTCTTCATTATAGCGATTGATTGTTTCTATCTGTTCTGTGGTTAATGCGTCTGCCATAGCCCGGCTCATGCGAAAGTTGGGGAATATAAAAACGCCTACAG
>NZ_CAWNHY010000101.1:0-5847 GCF_963874335.1 Vibrio sp. V10_P2A27P122
GTGTATAAGAGACAGACCCTAACCCTCCCCTAATAAGGGGAGGGAATGTAAGAGCAAACATTCGTTGAGATCTCCTTTCTAAGGGAGGGAAGGTTATGTCACGCATCGAAAGAAGAGAAATATCAAGCCGTTACTTCGCTTCGAGGTGATCAATCATCAATTGCAGTGACTGATTGCCGCGAAACTCATTAATATCAAGCTTATACGCAAGACGCACCGTTTTCACCGACGCATCTGGCCAGCGTCTTAAATCGACATTAAAAGCAATACCATCGATCATAATGTTGGTTGGGTGGCCTTTGAATAACGGTTCAAGCATCAGTTTCAAATGCTTTTCTCCCACCAGCTTTTGGTGCAATAGTTTGAACTCACCGTCAAAGAGAGGTTCAGGAAACGCCTGCCCCCATGGGCCACCGGAACGCAAGGTTTCAGCGGTGTGCATCGAGAACTCTTCAGGTGTTAACTCTCCATCGGATAAAATCACGCCCTTGAGCGCGCTTTCATCTAACTCGCGACGTACAGCTTGATCAAACAGCTCAGCAAAACGCTCAAACTCTTTTTCGGCAATAGTTAAACCTGCCGCCATCGCGTGACCACCAAATTTGACGATTAAACCGGGGTTTTGTGTATCAATGCGATCCAGCACATCGCGCATGTGTAACCCAGCAACAGAGCGGCATGACCCTTTAATACTGCCATCGCCACCATCGGCAAACGCAATCACAGGGCGATGATATTTATCTTTAATACGTGAGGCTAAAATACCAATCACACCTTGGTGCCAATCGCGCTGAAACAGTACTAAGCCGTGTGGCAATTCGCTATTTTCACTCAGTTGCAGGCGCTCACAAAAAGCCAGCGCCTCTTGCTTCATCCCCTCTTCAATCTCTTTGCGAGTTTGGTTAAGGCCATCCAGCTCACTGGCCATTCTACGCGCAGCGTGAATGTCATTGCACATTAGCAGCTCAACGCCAAATGACATGTCATCCAAGCGCCCTGCCGCATTGATGCGTGGCCCTAACGCAAAGCCAAAATCCGAGGCAACTAAACGCTTCGCGTCACGTTTAGCAACCTCAATCAAAGCTTGAATACCCGGCCTTGCATGCCCGGCGCGAATGCGTTGCAAACCTTGATGCACTAAAATGCGGTTGTTTTCATCGAGCGGCACAACATCAGCGACAGTACCCAGTGCGACTAAGTCAATCAGCTCCATCAACTTGGGTTCACTCATACCTTGTCGAGTAAACCAGCCGTTTTTTCGCATATGCACGCACAACGCCATCATCAAATAGAAAGCCACCCCTACGCCGGCTAATGCCTTCGAGGGAAACGGGCAGTTAGCCAAATTGGGATTCACCATCGCATCAACCTCTGGCAACTCGTGTCCCGGTAAATGGTGATCGGTCACCAAGACAGTCAATCCTTGCTGCTTGGCATAACGCACCCCGTCGATAGAGGAGACGCCGTTATCGACCGTCATGATCATCTGCGCGCCAAGCTCAATCGCTTGATCGACCACTTCAGGGCTTAAGCCATAACCATCTTCAAAACGGTTAGGCACGAGATAGTCCACATTGTGCGATCCCAACATTCGCAACGCCAAAACAGATAAGGCGCAACTGGTTGCGCCATCAGCATCAAAATCCCCAACGACTATGATGCGCTGCTGCTGCTCGATGGCGTGAAAAAGTAGTTGTACCGCTTGTTCTATACCACCTAATTGTTGGTAGGAATGCAGTGCTTTCGCGGCCTTGTCGAGTTGTTCAAGGTTCGTGATACCACGGTTGATATAGATACGTTTAAGCAGTGTAGGAATCGTGTCAGGGAGTTGCGAAAGATCGGGGGCTGGTCTTTGTTTTATTTCAATCATAAATCAGCGGGCTCAAGAACACTCAAGCCCGACTCCTAAAGTTATTGAATCTGCTGAAGGCGTTGCAACAATTGCTCTGGTGGTAAATAACCGCCAACCATTTCGCCATTCGGTAGGAAAATCGCAGGCGTGCCGTTGATGCCTAACTCACGTCCGAGCTGATAGTGCTTGGTAATCAATTGCTTAGCCTGTTGAATGTTCTGCCCTGCTTCTGGCAACTTATGATTAGTTTTTGCCTCATTCATCGCTGCCATTTTATCATCTGCATTCCAGATAGCGGCCATCTGATCAGCTACCTGCCCCGTAACGCCTTGACGCGGGTAAGCCATGTAGCGCACGGTGATCCCTAGGTCGTTATACCCTTTCATTTGACTATGCAAACGAGTGCAATAACCACAGGTAATATCAGTAAAAACAGTCACCACGTATTTTTCATTGGCGGCTTTGTATTCGATCATACTCGATTCAAACTGCGCGATCTTCGCCGCATTAACGGGCGCTTGGCGTTTGGCTAACACATCGACATAACCACCATTCTTATCTAATTCATACAAGGTTCCGGCGATAAAATGGCTCGCGTCAGGCGCAGAAAACAGCACGCCACCGGAAGTTTGCACTTCAATAACTCCCGGAATATCAGAGGCTTGAACACTCAGCACTTCCAATCCGAGTTTAGAAAAACGTTGTTCAAAAACCGTTTTATCAAGCGCAGCCGCTTGCACAGCCGTTGACGTCACTTGCTCTGTGGTTTCGGCGTTACACGCCACAGCAAAAAGTGGCAATGTAAGAAGAGTCAGTTGGCGTAATACGCTCATTAAATTCACCTTTTCAAGCCCTTGGATGGTGCTCGCTATGTAATTGTTTAAGTCGCTCAGTCGCAACATGAGTATAAATTTGCGTGGTCGATAAGTCACTATGACCGAGCAGCATTTGCACTACACGCAAATCGGCACCGTAATTGAGTAGATGCGTGGCAAAAGCATGCCTTAATACGTGTGGAGAGAGTTTTTCCACATCGATTTGTGCGATCACTGCGTAGTGTTTAATTCGGTGCCAAAAGGTTTGACGAGTCATCTGCCTTGCTCGTCGGCTAGGGAAAACCACATCCGACGTTTGTTCGCCCAGCAGAGTAGACCGCCCTTGTTCAAGAAAAGTTTCAATCCAATCAACGGCATTTTCACCCATCGGTACAAGACGCTCTTTGCCACCTTTACCAATCACTCTTACTACGCCTTGACGTAAACTGATATTTTCCATGGTCAGTGAAACCAATTCGGTCACCCGTAGCCCTGTTGCATACAAGAGTTCCAACATCGCTCTGTCACGTAATTCTAGAGGATTATTGGTATCGGGAGCATTCAATAGATCTTCCACTTGCTGCTCAGATAAATCTTTAGGCAGACGCTGTGGCAATTTAGGGCTAATTAAGAGTGCGCTCGGATCATCGCCGCGGAGTTTCTCACGGTGCAGATATTGAAATAAACGACGAATCGCCGACAACATGCGCGCCCGCGAGGTTTGCTTATAGTCTTGATCCGCGAGCCACGCTTGGTACTGCTGCAAACCAGTGACACTAATAAAATCGAGGCGATAATTATTGTGCTGCATCCATTGCAACAATTTCGTCAGATCATTGCGATACGATGAGAGCGTGTTTTCAGCTAAACCACGCTCCATCCACATCGCATCTAAAAACTGTTCCACAACCCCTTGATCAGGAGAAATATATTCAGACACATCAAACCTCTGTGGTGAAAATCGAGTTGCTCAGGTTATGTGAGCCACTGGTTTAATACCATAAAAAAACATCATCGGCAGGATAATCGCTGCAAAGCGCGTCATTTTATGGTTAGAATTCACTATTCTTGATTTAAAACGAACACAAAATTATGAAGATCGGTCTTTTTTACGGCTCAACAACTTGTTATACCGAAATGGCAGCAGAGAAGATCCGTGCGCTCATCGGTGAGGATTTGGTGGAGATTCACAATGTGAAAGAAACGCCACTCTCTTTGATGAGCAACTATGATCTTTTAATACTGGGTATCTCAACTTGGGACTTTGGCGAAATCCAAGAAGATTGGAGCGCAATATGGGATCAAATCGGTGGCGTGTCGCTAAACGGCAAGTACGTCGCATTATTCGGCTTAGGCGATCAAGAAGGTTATGGCGAATGGTACCTCGATGCGATGGGGATGCTGCATGATGAGCTAAAACAAATTGGTGCTCAATTGATTGGCTACTGGCCCAACCAAGGCTACCATTTTGAAGCGTCAAAAGCTCTAACGAAAGATGGTCGCCACTTTGTTGGTCTGGCACTCGATGAAGATTCGCAATACGAGCAAAGCGACGAACGCATTCAATGCTGGGTTGAGCAAATTTTAGTGGAATATCACGATTCGATTTAATTCGTTGTTCGCTATTTGTTGTTAGCCATTTGCTGCCAACAAGGCTCGATAGCAACGCCAATCAAACACCAAACCGGGGTCAGTTTTGCGTAGTGGTGCAATGTATTGATGCCCGGTAATCCGTTGATTGGTGATGAGCGGATAACGCCGCTGCAATGCACACGTCAAAGTCGCTAAGGCTTGATATTGCGCAGGTGTATAAGCCGTCTCATCGCTCCCTTCCAATTCAATCCCTATCGAATAATCATTACATTTTGCACGGCCAGCGAAGCTTGACTGGCCAGCATGCCAAGCTCTGGCATTAAATGGCACAAATTGCACTACTTCTCCCTCTCGCCGAATGAGACAGTGAGCCGAGACGCCCATCTGGTGGATGGTTTGAAAAAAAGGGTGTTGATTCGGGTCAAGCGTGCCAGTGAAAAACTGCTCAATATATGGGCCGCCGAACTGGCCCGGAGGCAAGCTGATATTATGTACCACCAGCAATGAAATATCTTGCGCATCGCTTCGCTGATCATAAAACGGCGATGGCACTCGACGTGCGCTTTGATACCAACCCTTTTTATCGATCATCAGTTGACCCCTTACACTCACACAAAAATGAACCTTAGCCAGAGGAAATGCGAGATTAGTGGCTGAATTTGAGTAAAACTCAGCGTATCATTCTCACTCTGTTCAACACCATATTAGATTTGCGATGAAAAATACACACAACAGCCAACAACGCCTTGATTATCTGAAACAGCAACTCCCATTGGAAATTACTCGTGCCGTTAGCGATGCACTCAGAGAAGATCTCGGTGGCAGCTTGGATGCGACTGCTGATATCACCGCAAACCTTATTCCAGCGGATGCGCGTAATACCGCGACTCTCATCACCCGTGAACATGGCGTATTTTGTGGCCAAGCATGGGCAGAGGAAGTCTTCAAACAACTTGGTGGTGAAGTGAAAATTGACTGGCATGTCCAAGATGGTGATCAAGTTAAGCCAAACCAAGTTTTGTGCACTCTTGAGGGCCCAGCTCGCGCACTGCTGACTGGTGAACGCAATGCGATGAACTTCATTCAAACCTTGTCAGGTTGCGCCAGCATTACTGCTCAGTATGCCAAACAGCTAGAAGGCACCGAATGCCGACTACTTGATACACGCAAAACTATCCCTGGCCTGCGCAGCGCACTGAAATATGCTGTCGCGTGTGGCGGCGGCTTTAACCATCGTATTGGCGTGTTTGATGCTTATTTAATTAAAGAAAACCATATCATTGCTTGTGGCGGTATTACCCAAGCCATCAGCACCGCTAAACAGCTCAACCCCGGTAAACCTGTCGAAGTCGAAACCGAAAGCTTGCAAGAGTTAGAAGAGGCGATTCAAGCGGGTGCTGACATCATTATGCTGGATAATTTTAGCATTGAGATGATGCGCGAAGCGGTAGCAATTAACGCAGGCCGCGCGGCTTTAGAAAATTCGGGTAACGTCACATTAGAAACCATTGGCGATTACGCGCGAACCGGTGTCGATTACATCTCAGTCGGCGCGCTGACTAAGCACATTAAAGCACTCGATCTCTC
>NZ_CAWNHY010000102.1:0-5762 GCF_963874335.1 Vibrio sp. V10_P2A27P122
GTAATGTGCCTTTCCAGTGACGCTGTCACTCGAAGTGGTCGTTAATAAGCTATCGGTTGATAAACTTTTATCAACCCACTGCGCCAGCCTGATATCAGCAAGTGGTTTTTCAGCGTCCACTTCTATATCAACATGAAATGCATCTCTTCCTGGGCTCTGGATCTCTTGCCTATTAATGGTGATTGATTTAAGCCATTCAGGGAGTGGTTTTTTGTCTAAACTTTTACCGCAATCAACGGTTAATGATTGTAATAATAATTCATTGAGATGGCTCTGAATGTTTTTGTTATGTTCAAGCTGCCACACTTCGACAAGTGAGTTAAACATGGCTTCTAAATTATTATTTAAAAGATTCTGATGCGCTTGGGTAAGCGGTGTGATTTGATCAAACCACTCAACATTTTGTGCTTTGGTAGGAATAGTCACAAATGCTATGCCTACCAATAGTAAACGAGATTTCTGCATCACGCTTTCATCTTGTATCCAACACCGCGCAAGGTTTCAATCTCTAAGCCTGGAAGTTTTTGGCGCAATTGCAACACGTGGGTATCTACGGTTCTTGTCGTTGGAAAGTGGTTATAACCCCATACATGATCAAGCAATTCGTCACGCGTAAACACTCTCCCGAGATTGCTTGCTAAAAATAAGAGTAAGTCGAATTCAGTACGCGTTAAGGTAATTGAATCTTCTTTAAAAAAAACTTCTCTTGTGGCTTTATCAATAACAAGATTAGGTGTAACCACTTTCGTGTCATCCTGCCCTTCTGATTCTGGTGAACGAAGCTGGGCTCGAATTCGTGCAAATAATTCAGCCTCGGCAAAAGGCTTGGTTAAGTAATCATTTGCCCCCGCGTCCAATCCGGCCACTTTGTCTTTGACCGTAACAAGTGCGGTTAAAAGAATTACTGGCAACTCTTTTATTTTACGCCATTCTGGCAAATGCTGAACAGAATCGCCATCGGGTAATTGGCGATCGAGGATGACTAAGTCTGCACTGTCCCAATGCTGTTTAACATCTGCAATAGTTTCTGCATGTAAACAGTCATACCCTGCTTGTTCAAGGCTTACTAATAAGCCATCGGCAAGGTTTTTATCATCTTCAACGAGAAGCAATGTCTGTTTCACAGGGGATCTCCAATATAAATGTGGTTGGCGGTCCTGCGAGTGTCATCTTACCACCCATCCGACCTACCATTGATTCTACAATAGTCAAACCTAAACCTAAGCCACTTTTGCTGACAAAAGGTTTACGTAAATTTCTCCAATCTCGATGATTTAACAGACCTTGATCTGTAACTTTGATCGTGATTGAATTTTGTTTAGTTGTTACCTCTAACGTAACTGGAGCAACACCGTATTTTACTGCGTTTCTAATTAAGTTATCGATGCATGTCCCAAGCCAATAAACATTCAGCTTAGCTGCAATATCTTTGTTTATAACAAGATCTATGCTTTCACGAAACTCTTCTTCCACTTTGTATTGTAACCATTCTTCAACGGAAGGTACCCAGTCTGTTGCAAGCGGCCTGCTCTCTGACTGTAAATAATCCTTACTGGCTTCGGCCAGTTGCCGTAAACGTCTGGAATCTTCGCATAGGCGTCTAAACTCATCGTAAACAGTTGATGGTAACCTTTCAAATTCGCGCCTAAATCCTTCAACGGTTAGCGATAGACTTGCAATGGGTGTTCTGAGCTCGTGAGTAAGAATCTGCAGCACCAACATACGACTTTTCATTTCCTGTCGTTTTGAATTCCAACGATAAAGGGACCAGCCTAATACAAGTATTATGTTAGCTAGGACAAGAATTACCATACTTATCCGTAACACGTTGGAATGATCTTCAACATTCCAACAAATGTTGCCTCTTTGAATAAAACAGGTCGAATTTTCCGAGGCCATGCTATAGCTGAGTCCTGCTTTACTCGCGTTGTCTAACCATACGTCTTCGTTAAAAACGTAATACATATCCCCTTTTCTCAGCCAAAGATCGCTGTTCTCTACAAACATGGTTGCACCTGATATGAGTGCTAAGATCGTATCTTCATTCATGTTTTGGATGCGGCCAAGCAAAGAATCCACACTTGCTTTGGTGCGCTCTCGTATGTGCATATATTGTTGCAACTCTACAAATTTCTCAGGGTATTTTTTCACATAACGAGCCGCATATGTTCCACCTCCTGGGTGAATCAAAGCGCTTCTCGCAAACCATTTCGACGGTAATTGAGATCCTTTACAGATAGCTCTCGTGAAGACTAATGGCTCTGTTATGAGTGGGCTCAGCGGCAACTTACCTGTACAGCTTTGAGATAATTTGTATAACAACTGTAGATCTTTTAAAGGGTATTCAGCCGTTTGCGGTAACATTGATTCGGGAGTCAATAAGCGAGTTGGATAATCAACCTGCAAAGTACGGATATCATAACTTACATCAGCGGTACTATAATCAAAAAGCGACGCAAAAAGGTCGATGCGTTCTGGCAACGAATCGGCATAGGTTTGAATAGGTATTAGAACTAAAATAGCCCAAAAGTAGGTCTTAATCGCTTTAAACAAGTTTTATTTTCATTAATGGTTTAGATTAAAAACTATATAACATTATTAACTAATAATACATTGCACGTGTTATATCCATGTCAATAATGATTGCTCAAAAACAGAAGAAGCCAGCATTTTGCTGGCTTCTTCATTATCCTAATCGTAGATGCTATAACGCTTTTGAGATGGCATCTACACTCTCTTTTGCATCACCAAAAAGCATATAGGTATTATCTTTAAAGAAAAGAGGGTTTTGTACACCCGCGTAGCCAGTATTCATTGAACGCTTGAATACAATGACATTTTGCGCTTTCCATACTTCCAACACTGGCATTCCGGCGATCGGACTGTTCGGATCTTCTAATGCTGCTGGGTTTACTGTGTCATTTGCACCGATCACCAAAACCGTATCCGTTTCAGTAAAATCATCGTTTATTTCGTCCATTTCTAACACAATGTCATAAGGCACTTTTGCTTCAGCAAGCAGTACGTTCATATGGCCAGGCAAACGTCCCGCTACTGGGTGAATACCAAAGCGAACTTTAATGCCTTGTGCACGTAACTTCTCCGTGATTTCGTGAACAGGATACTGTGCTTGAGCTACTGCCATGCCATACCCTGGAGTGATGATCACTGACTTAGAGTTTTTCAGCATTTCGGCTACTTCTTCAGCGTTTATTTCACGGTGTTCACCGTATTCAACGTCTGCGCTGATAGCCACATCTTGACCAAAGCCCCCGGCAATCACACTAACAAAAGAGCGGTTCATCGCTTTACACATAATGTAAGAAAGAATGGCACCTGAAGAACCAACCAGTGCTCCGGTTACGATCAGCAAATCATTCGCTAACATAAAGCCAGCCGCTGCCGCTGCCCAACCTGAATAGGAGTTAAGCATCGATACCACAACGGGCATGTCTGCACCACCAATCGAAGCCACCAAATGGTAGCCAAACGCGAACGCTATCAGAGTCATAATAATCAATGCAAACATGCTGCCACCATTATTAACAAAGTAAATCATTAATAATGTGGAGACAACAATGGCCGCGAGGTTGAGCTTATGCTTATGAGGGAGATTGAGCGACGACGACGAAATGATTCCACGCAGTTTACCAAAGGCGACGATAGATCCTGTAAAGGTGACGGCACCAATAAATACCCCAATGAACACTTCAACCAAATGAATCACGTGTTCAGCGTGATCGAGTACAATTGGCGCATCGATATAGCTGTTATAACCCACTAATACCGCAGCCATGCCCACAAAACTGTGGAGAATAGCCACAAGTTCGGGCATTTCGGTCATTTCTACTTTTTTAGCATAATGAATACCGATACCACCCCCAATTACCATCGCCAGCAATACCCAAGCTAAGCCCTGCGCATCTGGACGAAAAATAGTGGCGATGAGTGCGATAGCCATACCCGCGATACCATAGTAGTTACCAGCTCTTGCTGATTCCTGCTTTGATAATCCAGCAAGGCTCATGATGAAGAAGATAGCAGCAATAATATATGCGGCTTGTACTAATCCTGCAGACATATATTACTCCCTTAGTCTTTACGGAACATTTCAAGCATACGTTTGGTGACTGTAAAACCACCAAAGATGTTAATGCTTGCAATTAAAACAGCGATAAACGCGAGGAAAGTGACCACACCACTCCCTTGACCTATCTGCAATAAAGCTCCGACCACAATAATGCCGGAAATTGCATTGGTCACGGACATCAAAGGAGTATGTAAAGCATGAGTAACATTCCAAACGACGTAGTAACCCACAACACACGCTAAAACAAAAACGGTGAAATGGCTTAAGAAAGCCGCAGGTGCGACCGATGCGATCCAAGCAAAAGCGCCAACGGCAGCAACTAAGCCAGTAATTTTTTTCGTCGCAGAAACGGGTTCTTGTTTTTTTGGTTCAGGTCTAGTTGGTGCGGTCTTGACTTGCGGTTGAGCAGAGACTTGGATCGGTGGTGCTGGCCACGTTATTTCGCCTTCTTTCACGACCGTCACACCACGTAAAACAACGTCTTCAAAGTCAATATTGATGGACCCATCTTTTTCCTTGCATAACAATTTCAGCAAGTTAACGATGTTTGTTGAATATAATTGAGAGGATTGTGTTGGTAAGCGGCCAACCATATCAGTATAACCGACCACTTTCACACCATTGGCGGTTGTAATCACCTGATCGGCAACCGTGTATTCACAGTTCCCCCCGTTTGCAGCTGCAAGATCGACGATCACGCTACCAGCGCTCATACTGTCGACCATCTCTTTGGTGATCAGCTTAGGGGCTGGACGTCCAGGGATCAAAGCCGTCGTGATAATGATGTCGACATCTTTAGCTTGCGCTGCATACAGTTCAGCGGCCTTTTTATTAAAGTCGTCAGACATCTCTTTGGCGTAACCATCGCCTGAACCAGCCGTTTCTTGGAAATCGACTTCCAAAAACTCTGCACCCATAGATTGAACTTGTTCTTTTACTTCTGGGCGAACATCAAAAGCTCGTACAATTGCCCCCAAACTTCCTGCGGCACCGATAGCAGCGAGGCCAGCAACGCCAGCTCCGGCAACCAGTACTTTTGCCGGCGGGACTTTGCCCGCTGCGGTAATTTGCCCTGTAAAGAAGCGGCCAAATTCATGTGCAGCTTCAACAACAGCGCGGTAGCCAGCAATGTTAGCCATTGATGACAAAGCGTCTAAAGCTTGTGCTCTGGATATTCTCGGCACTGAGTCCATCGCCAGCACGTTGATTTTTTTACTTGATAACTGTTCCATCAATTCTGGGTTTTGTGCAGGCCAGATAAAACTGATTAGGCTTGCCCCTTCTTTGATCAAAGCAACCTCATCAATCGATTGTTTTTCATCAACAATCGGCGCATTGACCTTCAAGATAATGTCTGAATTCCAAACATCTTGTGTCGAAACAATCGTGGCACCAGCCGCCTCAAAAGCCGCATCATCAAAACTGGCTAAAACCCCAGCTTGAGTTTCAATGGAGACGTCGAAGCCTAGTTTGATTAATTGCGCTACCGAACTCGGTGAAGCTGCAACCCGTGTTTCACCCGTAAGGGTCTCTTTTGGTACACCAATTTGCATAGTTATTCCTTGACTATTGGCACAATGATTATTCTGTTTTTATCTAACCACCAGCATAACTGCAAGCAGTTTGTAATAAAAATACAAAATGCTATTACATATAAGGTTAAGTAATGAGT
>NZ_CAWNHY010000103.1:0-5681 GCF_963874335.1 Vibrio sp. V10_P2A27P122
ATCTCATAGCACGAAGTGGCTATAGTACACCTTGTCATCTCGTTAGTCATTGCGACTAACATGTTGAGCAAGATGACACTTCCTTTTGAAGGCTGACTTTACTTTCTCCTAATCAGGAAACTGATTATTTCAATTGGCGTAAGTTAATTGCTTTATATATTCCGACCACACATTATTGTGTGGTTTTTTTTTGCTTATATACTCTTCCTACTTGAAGCCACAGCGGTGTTGGCTACGTTCGTTTACCCCAATCACATAGTTTGCCTATGCTCATGGGGACTCACTCACTTGCCGCCTACCTGCAACTCCAAGTTGTTTGGGTATAACTCCATTATTCATTTAAAGATTAAGTGATTATCCATCTCCTTTCCCTACATTACTTTCTTCGATTCGATGCGAATATCACGTTTATTTAAACACTTGTTTGATTGTTTTAACAACCTCGTTACAATGTGCCAGGTCAGACCTCTATTCTAAGGAGAAACAATGGGCAAACAGGAAGTCAAAACGCGCTCTGGTGAGCGTGTGGCTATCGTCGCGGGGTTGCGTACCCCTTTTGCGCGTCAAAGTACCGAATTTAGTCAAGTTCCTGCAGTCGATTTAGGCAAGATGGTGGTGAGTGAACTGCTTGCGCGAACGGAACTCGATCCTAAATTGATCGAACAACTCGTCTTTGGACAAGTCGTGCAAATGCCTGAGGCACCAAACATCGCGCGTGAGATCGTTTTAGGCACAGGAATGAGCATCCATACCGATGCGTACAGCGTCACACGAGCGTGCGCTACCAGTTTTCAGGCGGCGGTGAATGTGGCTGAAAGCATAATGGCTGGCACGATTGATATTGGTATGGCTGGTGGTGCCGATTCGTCTTCCGTTTTGCCGATTGGAGTGTCTAAAAAATTAGCCGCTAGCTACTCGCTTTAAGTAAAACCAAAACCGTTGCTCAGAAACTCAGTATCTTAAAATCATTATCTTTTAAAGATTTAATGCCAGTCCCCCCCGCGGTCGCTGAATATTCAACGGGCCTTTCGATGGGGCAAACGGCTGAGCAGATGGCAAAATCTCATCACATAAGCCGACTGGATCAAGATGCTTTGGCACATCGTTCTCACTCTCTAGCTTCACAAGCTTGGAAAGAGGGCAAAATCCAAGGCGAAGTCATGACTGCATTCCCAGAGCCCTATAAAAAGTGGATCGCTGAAGATAACAATATTCGTCATGACTCGACTCTGGAAGGTTATGCCAAGTTACGTCCAGCGTTTGATAGGCAATATGGTAGCGTGACGGCCGCCAACAGCACACCACTCACCGATGGCGCTGCCGCTATTCTATTAATGCGTGAAGGCCGTGCTAAAGAGCTTGGTTTGGAGATTATGGGTTATATCCGTTCTTACGCTTTTTCAGCGATTGGTGTTGAACACGATATGTTAATGGGACCGTCTTATGCGACACCGTTAGCCTTACAACGTGCAGGTATTGAGCTTTCCGATCTCACATTGATTGACATGCATGAAGCGTTTGCCGCGCAAACCCTCTCTAATATGAAAATGTTCGCCAGTGATAAGTTTGCACAGGAACATCTTGGTCGAGCAAAAGCGATTGGCGAAATTGATATGGATAAATTTAATGTGCTAGGTGGCTCTATTGCGTATGGTCACCCCTTTGCGGCGACGGGTGCGCGCATGATCACACAAACACTGCGTGAACTAAAACGACGTGGTGGTGGTTTAGGGCTGAATACCGCTTGTGCAGCGGGTGGTTTGGGCGCGGCAATGATTTTGGAGGTTGAATAATGAGCACAGAGAAAGCTTTTCATTTAACGATTGATGAACAAAATATTGCGTGGCTGGCGATTGATGTTCCCGGCGAAAAAATGAATACGCTACAAGCGGCGTTTGCCCAAGAGATGCAAGAGGTTTTTGCGACCTTGGAGGCTCAAAAAACCAGCCTAAAGGGGATGGTGATTCACTCGCTTAAGCCAGATAATTTCATTGCTGGAGCGGATGTCCGTATGCTGAACGCTTGCCAATCGGCCAGCGAAGCACAAGCCTTGGCCAAGCAAGGTCAGGAGATGTTTCAAACCTTATCGGATTTGCTATTCCCAGTGGTTGCCGCGATTCATGGCCCATGCTTAGGTGGTGGTTTAGAGCTGGCGCTGGCTTGTCACTACCGGGTGTGCAGCGACGCGGATATCACGCGTTTGGGTTTGCCCGAAGTGCAATTAGGCTTGCTGCCAGGCTCCGGTGGAACGCAGCGGTTGCCGCGTTTGATTGGTTTGTTACCTTCTCTCGACTTGATTTTGACGGGTAAACAGCTGCGCGCAAAAAAAGCAAAACAGCTGGGTGTTATTGATGCTTGCGTAGCAGAGACTATCTTGCTGGATGTGGCCAAGAAGTATGTGCTCGATAATTCTGGGAAAAAACGTCATCAGGCCAATACGTCGGCCAAAGAGAAATTAATTTCTCATACGCAGCTTGGTCGCAAATTAATTTTTGATCAGGCCGCTAAAAAGACTAAGCAAAAAACACGAGGTAATTACCCAGCCGCAGACGCGATTTTAGAGGTGATCCGTCACGGTTTAGATCGTGGTTTGAAAGCCGGGTTAGAGCTTGAAGCGAAGCGATTTGGTGATTTGGTGATGAGCTCGGAATCCAAAGCACTGCGCTCGATTTTCTTTGCCACCACCGAAATGAAAAAAGAGACGGGCAGCGACGCAAAACCTCAAACCGTGAAACGTATCGGCGTATTGGGCGGTGGTTTAATGGGGGCAGGGATCAGCCATGTTAGCGTTGCAAAAGCCAGGGTTCCCGTACGAATCAAAGATGTTTCGAATGATGGGGTATTAAACGCGCTCAATTACAACTACAAATTATTCGATAAACAGCGCAAGCGTCGCATTTTATCCAAAGCGCAGATGCAGACAAAAATGGCGCAATTGTCTGGCGGGATTGATTTTACCAGTTACCAGCATATCGATGTTGTCATTGAAGCGGTATTTGAAGATCTCACGCTTAAGCAGCAAATGGTGGCTGATGTTGAAGCGAATGCCAAAACCAGCACCATTTTTGCGACGAATACTTCTTCGCTTCCAATCCAGAAAATTGCAGCGAAGGCGGCGCGTCCAGAGAATGTGATTGGATTGCACTATTTCAGTCCTGTTGAAAAAATGCCTCTGGTGGAAGTGATCCCTCATCAAACCACATCGCAAGAGACGATAGCCACAGTGGTGGCCTTGGCGAAAAAACAGGGCAAAACGCCGATTGTGGTCAAAGATTGCGCTGGTTTTTATGTTAACCGTATCCTTGCACCTTACATGAATGAAGCGGCGCAGATCCTGATGGCGGGTGAGTCGATTGAAAAGATAGATACGGCTTTACTCGGTTTCGGTTTCCCAGTCGGCCCTATCACGTTATTGGACGAAGTGGGCATTGATGTTGGCTCGAAAATCATGCCAATTCTAGTGCAAGAACTCGGCCCACGTTTTCAAGGACCAGACGTATTTGATTTGCTGCTCAATGACAACCGCAAAGGGCGTAAAAGTGGTAAGGGATTCTATACCTATAAAGGTAAGAAAAAAGAAATCGACAAATCTATCTATAAATTGCTGAAAATAACGCCAGATGCCAAACAGAGTGATAAGGAGATCGCGCTGCGTTGCGTGCTACTTATGCTGAATGAAGCCGTACGTTGTTTGGATGAGGGCGTAATTCGTTGTGCGCGAGATGGCGATATTGGTGCGATTTTCGGTATCGGTTTCCCGCCGTTTTTGGGCGGCCCATTCCGTTACATAGACCAAATTGGTATCAAGAAATTAGTGGAAATGATGAATCAACATGCTGAGAAGTATGGCGATAAATTCGCTCCTTGTGATGGGCTACTGACGCGAGCTGGGGTTGAAGCACGTTTTTATCCGTAGTCATCTCGGCTGTTTTCATTCATATGTTTGCTTAAATTAGGCGAGGGAATATCCTCGCTTTTTTTCATTTATAACCAATGAGGTCATCTCTTTATGCGAGTTATTCTCAGTTTGGTATAAGCTTATGGAAAATCATCAATAAGGAATCGAAATGGATGCACTAGAGTTGCTGCTTAACCGTCGTTCAATCGCCAATCTCACATCGCCTGCACCTGAAGGCCTGGTCTTGGAAAATATTATTAGAGCAGGCTTGCGAGCGCCCGATCATGGCGGTTTAACCCCTTGGCGTTTCGTGATTGCTCAGGGAGCGGGTTTGCAAAAGTTGTCGGGCATTTTGGCGTCTGCTGTGCGAGCGGATAACGGCAGTGATGCAGAGATAGAAAAAGCGAAAAATGCACCGTTTCGAGCACCCATGGTAATCACAGTGATCGCGAAAGTTACGGAGCATGAAAAGGTGCCAGCGATTGAACAACATCTCTCTGCGGGATGCGCAGTACAAGCGATGCAAATGGCTGCGGTAGCACAAGGTTTTCAAGGTTTCTGGCGTTCGGGAAGCTGGATGTTCCACTCTCACGTTCGGCAAGCATTAGGTGCTAAGGGCGATGATCAAATCGTTGGTTTCTTATACCTAGGAACTGCAGGGTGCACGCCAATGAAAGTGCCTGAACGTGATTTGAGTAAATTTATTGAGTTTCTATAGCGAGTTTATTGACTATCTGCCGCTGCGATAACTCATGGCCCAGCAATGCTGGGCCTAAAATCTAGTGGATGTGATAGGCAATCACAAAATCAATAAATAGCCTGACTTTTTCAGGTAGATGATCCTTGTGGTTGTACAGCATATAAATATCACGAGGGTTGGAAACCCAGTCTTCCAGTACTCTGACTAAGCTGCCTTCTTCGATAAATTCTTTAATCATCACGTCTGGCATTAAGGTGATACCCAGCCCCTCAGAGCAAGCGCTGCGCACTACGTTTAAAGCGTTGGCCTGAAAACGACCAGTATCACAATTGACCACGCATTCCCCTTTATTGTTGGTCAACTGCCATTTTACTAGAGGATATCCCTTCAATAATGAATGATTACTGAGCTCTTCGGCATGGGTTGGTGCTGGGTGTTTTGCTAAATACCCTGGGCTTGCGACTAACACATCTTTCACTTCATTAATTTTTCGCGCAATCAAACTGGAGTCTCGTTGAGGGCCAACTCTAAAAATGACATCCCATTCGGTTGGGTCGAGTTGATCGGCCTGATTGCTGGTGGTCAGTTCTATGTTGATATCTGGGTACTGCATCATGAAGGCATTGAAGATAGGCATCATCATGCGTTTCGTGACATTAGATGGTGACGATATTCTTAGTTTGCCTGAAGCGCCACGACATTCATCGGTGAGCTCTTCTGCTGTTGCAGCTAAGCGATGCAGCAACGGTGAGCACTCTTGAAAAAAACGTTCACCCGCTTCAGTCAGCGAAAGTTTTCGAGCATGGCGATTCAACAACCTAAGATTCAGAGAATCTTCCAATGCTTGAATGCGTCGGGTAATGGTCGCAACGGGGATCATTGTTTTACGAGAAGTTGCGGTATAGCTTCCATTTTCGACAACCAGTCGAAAGAGGTTTAGGTCATCTAATTTCATTGTTCCTGACACATTATTTTTCGAATTTGAGTAATTTATACGTATATCATTTGTCAAATCTTGAGTCATATCAACTTGTTTGACGAAAGTAACATTCCGTACAATCCATACATAGCCCATATATATAG
>NZ_CAWNHY010000104.1:0-5597 GCF_963874335.1 Vibrio sp. V10_P2A27P122
CTATTGATGAGCTCAATGGGCAAGAGGTCTGCGAGTGTTTCAACTTGATTGGGTTTATAACTATTGATGATATCGAGGGCTTGAGAAACGTGCATAAAAAAATCCGATAAACAAGGTCTATCGGATTTTTACATAAAGGTAGGATCATTCAACTGATCTGCCGATTAAAGTCTTAACTGATCGGCATTAGGCTAAATTTAGCCTCTTTTTACTGAGCTTTAGAATAGCTCTTCACCTGTAGGTGAAGAGTAGATGTTGTCAGAGACACTCTCTGCGACATACTCGGTTGGCTCTGTGCCTTGAATGAAGTATTCAAACATCGAGCTTGAATCAAACTTATTGGTTAACAAGCCGGTATCGATATCGATTCTTACCCGCACAATATTGGCGGGAATGGGTTTGTCTTGCGCTGGCACATCGACCAGTACTTGACGCATAAAATCAATCCAAGCAGGTTGTGCCGTTTTTGCTCCCGCTTCCGCACCGGATACACCATCGTCATCTACATTGCTGTTTTCGGTTGTCCTACCTAAGTTGCGGTTATGATCATCAAATCCGACCCAAGCAATAGCGACCATGCCCGGTGCATAGCCGTTGTACCACGCATCTTTGGAGTCATTGGTCGTTCCTGTTTTACCACCAATATCGCGACGCCCCAGCTTTTGTGCACGCCAGCCTGTACCATTCCAACCCGTTCCTTCACGCCAATTTCCGCCACCCCAAATATTGCTGTACATCATCTCTCGGACAAGAAATGCGTTTTGTTCGGAAATTACTTGTGGAGCATAGTGCGATGCAACATCTTGTTCATCGAACTCATTTGTGTCTGGGGTGCATTGCTGTTGGCAAACGACTTTTGGTGTGGCTTGATACTCAAGTTTGCCAAAGGGATCTTCAACTTTGCTGATGTAATAGGGTTCAACATAATAGCCGCCATTGGCAAACACGGAATAGCCTTGCGCCATCTTAACCGGCGTTAAGCTTCCCGCACCTAAGGCAATGGTTTCTGAGCGTGGTACTTGGTCAATATCAAAACCAAAGCGAGTGAGATACTCACGTGTTTCATCCAGTCCAACAGCGCGTAGCACTCTCACTGCCATCACGTTTTTGGATTGAGCCAAGCCAACGCGAAGACGAGTTGGGCCAATATAAGTCGGTGGTGAGTTTTTAGGACGCCATGCTGTACCTTGGCTTTGGTCCCACTGGTTAATTGGCGCATCATTAATGAGCGTGGCTAAGGTCATGCCTTTATCGATGGCGGCAGAGTAGATAAAGGGTTTAATACTTGAGCCGACTTGGCGCACCGATTGAGTCGCACGGTTAAATTTATTGTGCACAAAGTTAAAGCCGCCAACCAGCGCCAGTACCGCACCATTTTCTGGGTTCATGGCAACAAAGGCAGTGTTGGCATTGGGTACTTGGCTTAAGTACCACTGTGGTGCTTCATCGGTGGTATGGTCATCACTGTATTCAGCACGATTACGTACCCAAATTTGTTCACCAGCGGCGATGATTTCCGTCGCTGTACTCGGAACCGGTCCTTGTCTAGAATCAGTTAAAAAACGGCGAGCCCAGTTCATGCCTTGCCATTCAATGGTCTGCAATCCTTGGTTCTTAACCCAAACCGTAGCCGATTGGCTGCTTACGTGGGTAACGACGGCTGGTAATAAATCTCCATAAGTCGGTTCATTATTTAAGTGTTCGGCCAGTTGCTGTTCATTCAATGGCGTTTGGCCTTCTTTCCAAACTACTTTTTCAGCACCGCGATAGCCATGACGCTCATCATAGGCGAGTAGGTTATTGATTGCAGCTTTACTCGCGGCTTGCTGCTGTTTGGAATCTACCGTTGTGGTGACAATCATGCCAGAGGTATAGGCTGACTCTTCACCATAGCGCTCCACCATCCATGAACGGGCGATTTCTGCCACATAAGGTGCATTAAGTTCAATTTCAGCACCGTGGTATTTCGACATTAAGGGCTCAGAGCGGGCTTGCGTATATTGCGCTGGGGTTATGTATTTCTCATCAAGCATTCTCTGTAGCACCACGTTACGGCGGTTAGTCGCGCGATCTAGAGAATAGATAGGGTTCATGGTTGAAGGTGCTTTGGGAAGTCCTGCAATCAGGGCAATTTCACTCAGTGTTAAATCTTTGACTTCTTTTCCAAAATAAACTTGGGCTGCCGCTCCAATTCCATACGATCGGTAACCGAGATAAATTTTATTGAGATAAAGCTCTAGGATTTCTTTTTTCGTCAGCAATTGTTCGATATGAATAGCGATAAAAATCTCTTTGATTTTTCGCATGATCTTCTTCTCATTAGAGAGATAGAAGTTACGAGCAAGCTGCTGAGTAATGGTACTTGCACCTTGTTTAGCGCTACCTGAGGCGATCACAGCCACCGCAGCACGAGTGATACCAATTGGGTCAAAACCATAGTGTTCGTAGAAGCGGCTATCTTCGGTGGCGATAATCGCTTCGATAAGTTCAGGCGGGATCTCTTCAATACGCAACGGAACTCGGCGCTTTTCTCCAAATTGGGCGATGAGCTTGCCATCTTGACTATAAACCTGCATCGGTGTCTGCAATTGTACATCACGTAAAGTCGCTACATCGGGGAGGTCTGGCTTCACGTAAAAATAGAAGCCAAATATCGTAGTGACTCCAAGAATAATGCAAATCAATGAAAGTAATAACAATCGCTTTATGAACTTCACCGGATAATCCCTGTTTAGTTAAGGCTGCCCTTATGCAAACCCTTGTACTCTAGGCTAAAAATTTAGCTCTAAAAATAAATTGTGGCTTATTTAACCTCAAAATAAGCAAATCGAGCTAAGCCTAAGCAGCGTTACTGGAGCTAAGCCGTATGGGTAAATCATTGGTTACGGGTATAGATATTGGCCACCATAGTATTAAAGCGGTGGTGTTAAAGCTAGCGGGTGATTCATATGCACTCGTCGGTTATAAAGAATTATTTATTACTGAGGACATATTCTCCGATAACCACACGCTGGATTATCAGAAAATTGTAAAGAAACTCAAAGAACTAAGAAAGGGTTTACCACTATTTAGTCGCAAAGTCGCCATATCGGTACCGGACAATGCGGTAATAAGTAAGGTATTACAGATAGATAGTGACCTGCAGGCGCGTGAAAAAGAGTTTGCTATTTATCAGGCATTTTCTCATCAGTCACCGTTCCCGATAGAAGAACTGAGTCTCGATTTCGTCAAAGTGATGGAAAAAAGCGTAAGTCGCAGTAGCACCGTAAGTTATCAAGTTTACGCCACTCGTAAAGACGTCGTGGAAAGCCGTGCGTTAGCGGCTCAAAAAGCGGGCTTTTTACCGATCGCGGTTGATGTGCAAATACACAGTTTGTTAAACATTTGGCAGTTGGCGAGCAGGGCACAACATCGCAGCGATTGGATGCTCATGGATGTGGGTCATACCCAAACGGCGCTCTGTATTGATTTTACTGATAAAGCCCCTTTTCATAAAGAAATCCCTCTCGGTTGTCAGTGGTTGTCCCAAGACAGCGCGATGTCGGGCACCAATGCGGAATTAGCCGATAAAAACGAGCGCTTTGTGCATGAGTTGATCGAGCGACTTCAACGTCAGTTGCAGCTTTTCACCTCCGTCAATGGCGCGGGTAGTTTAGCAGGCATTTGGCTCTCAGGTGGTGGTGCAGATACTCCGATGTTGGCGCAAGAGATCTCGCGGCGTCTCAAGCTTGAGTGCGAGATTCTCGATCCCTTCCTTCTGTTTAACAATAAGTTAGCGAAACGCCAGCGAGGTAAGCAGTCTGGGCAGAGTTTTAGCACCGCAGCTGGTCTTGCACTGCGTGGTATCGAGTGGTTGGAGTCTTCTCATGTTGCATAGTATTAACTTACTGCCTTGGCGAGAGGAACAAAGAGCGGCGCATAAGCGTCGTTTTATGGGCTTGGTCGTCTTAGGTGTGATGAGCGCTGTTGGTATTCAATGGGGTATCGGTTTGTATTTCTCTGGGCAAGCGCAGCAGCAAGAGTCTCGTCTGGCCTATTTGAATCAATACATTCAGCAGCTTGATAAACAGATCAATGCATTAAAAATGACGGAACAAGAACACAAGGCACTATTAACTCGCTTATCGGTTGTTGAGTCATTGCAAAGTCAACGCAATAAAACCACCGAGTTGATGAACCTGATGCCACAGCTTATGCCTGAAGGAGTCTACGTCGATAAGATCAAAATGAATGGTGAAGAAATTGAAATTACGGGCATCAGTGACAGCACTGCGCGTCTTGCGACCATGCTCGATAATTTTGAAAAATCAGCCTTACTTTCCGATGTCAACATGCACTCTATCGTGCACGGTAATAAGCGATTTGGTAAGGAGTTTCAGACGTTTAAAGTGTCATTTATGTTTCATTCCCCGACACCACAGGGCTCTGTGCTAACCAAGATTCGGCCTACAGGAGCTGTCCATGACTAGTTTTCAAGATCTTGATATGGATGAAATGGCTGAATGGCCGTTGCTGCCTCAACTGCTGGTTATTTTGGTGTTGATGCTGATTATTCAAGGCATTGGCGCGTGGTTCTATCTTATGCCTCAAAATGAGCAACTGCAGAACTTAAAACAGCAAGAAGAGGTGTTGAAATCGACCTTACGGATTAAGGCTAGCAAAGCCGCCACCTTACCCCAGTTGCAAGCTCAACTGGATGAATTAACTGAACGTTATGATTTTTTATTACGCCAATTACCCGTGCAAAAAGAGCTCGCAAGCATGCTCGCATCGGTCAATGAACTAGGGCTAGATAACGCGTTAACCTTTACACGTATTGATTGGGGAGAAAAACAGAATAAAGAGTTTCTGTATCGTTTGCCGCTCAATATCGAATTAACTGGGAATTACCACGACATTGGTGATTTCTCAGAGGCGATCGCGAAATTGCCCCGCATTATTAATTTCGATGATGTTGATTGGCAACGGGTTAGCCAGGAAAGCAGCACGTTACATTTTAGGGTGCGCGCTTATACCTATCAATTCAAGCAAGAGGTGGACGATGAAAAACAATAATCTGCTGCTGATGGTGCTGTTTAGTACCAGTGTATTGGTTGGTTGTAAGGCGAATCAAGATTCATTGAAGGTTTATGTGGAGCAGGTCGAGGGGCAAGCACGCAAAGAAGTCTCCAAATTAAAACCCATTATTCAATTTGAAGTTGCTCATTATGCGCAACATGAATCCCGCGAACCTTTTGTGCTGCCTAAAGAAGCGATTGTACAAAATCAGCCTGTAGTGAAGGCAGACTGCTGGCAACCTCCGGCTCGCAGTAAAAATGGCCAGCTAGAGCGCTATCCGCTTAATCAACTGCGATTAAAAGGCGTGATGAGTAGCGGGGGCGCGGTATCGGCATTAGTGCAAACGCCCCAAGGCAAGGTCGTCAACGTGAAAGCGGGACAATATTTAGGTTTGAATCACGGCAAAGTTACTCGAGTTAATTCCAATTACCTGCTGATCAATGAAACCTTGCCAGACGGCTTAGGTTGTTGGAATCAACGTAACGTCAAATTGGCTCTGAAATAGAATTTGAATTTAGAGAAATCACTATGATTAAAGG
>NZ_CAWNHY010000105.1:0-5574 GCF_963874335.1 Vibrio sp. V10_P2A27P122
CTATAACGTTTATTGATAAGGCCCTCTTCTCTTAAGAAGCATTCGCTTATCAGAACAACTTATTTATCAGAATAACTCGTTTATAAGGGCTTATTTGCTTGGGTTTGTCAGCGTTTTGTTGAGATTAAACCTCAGGCGGCGTACTTTACTGGCCACAGCACTGTTTGAATTTTTTGCCACTAGCGCACGGACAAGGATCATTGCGTCCAATCCCTTTAAATGGGTTAACCCGCTGCGTTTTCATGCCGAGCATTAATTCATCAGCCATTAACGCCACTTCAGTGATCATGACATCCAACTGCTCAGCAAAATCACTCAAACTGGGTGGTGTTGCAAAACCCGCTTCGCTCATCTGCTGCTGTGTTTGTGTTTCATCGATGGCTAACATGAAGGTGGTCAACAAAGCTTGCAGCATGCGCAGGCTGCCATCACCAATTTGAGTCTCTAACCATTGCGGTTCAACGACTGGCCAGATGCTCATAAACCCTTCAGCAAAATCAGCCCACTGAGTCGCATTATCTAGCAAGGCTAACGCCGAATATTCGCTACGTTTGAGCAAGTTATATTGCAGATTAATTTGCGCCATCACCGCTGGTTCAAGTGCTTTGACTTGCTCCCCCACTAAAGGTTCTAACCAAGTTGTGGGTTCTAACGGCTTAGTGGCGAAATTGGATGCCAAAATAGCCCCTTCAAAAAAATGAGCGGATTGAGGAGCTGATTGAGGAAGAGAGAGCAATGAGTAGGTCATGAAAATCTGTACAGTTAAAATGGTTGACCAAGGATTATATACCAACTCTTGCATTTAGTGACTTTTGATTCGGTAACCACTACAATCTCGCCTCGAATTTTTAAGGCGAAATGATGATGCGTGTAATTTTGGGCCCAATGGAGGGTGTGCTAGACCACTTGATGCGTGAACTGCTCACCCAGATGAATGATTACGATCTGTGCGTGACTGAATTTGTGCGTGTCGTTGACCAATTATTGCCTGACCACGTTTTTTATCGCCTTTGTCCTGAACTGAAAACAGGCTCAAAAACACAAGCAGGTGTTCCCGTGCACGTTCAACTGCTCGGCCAAGAGCCACATTGGATGGCAGAAAATGCCGCACGAGTTGCTGAATTAGGCGCGCACGGCATTGACTTGAATTTTGGTTGCCCAGCGAAAACGGTCAACAAACACAAAGGCGGTGCGGCGCTGTTACAACATCCGGAATTGATTTATCAAGTGGTAAAATCATGCCGAGATGCGGTACCGAAAGCGATCCCTGTTTCGGCTAAAATCCGCTTAGGTTGGGAAGACCCTAACGACTGCTTTGAAATTGTCGATGCGATTGAACAAGCTGGAGCAAACGAGCTCACAGTTCATGCCCGAACAAAAGCGGGCGGTTATCGCGCCAGTGAAATTAAGTGGGATTACATTAATCAGATACGCCAGAAGACGTCTCTGCCTCTGATCGCTAATGGCGAAATTTGGAACTATGACGATGGTCAAGCCTGTATTAAAGCAACGGGCGTAGAGTCATTGATGGTTTGTCGAGGCGCATTCAACGTTCCCAATTTAGGCAATGTGGTGAAACATAACCATAAAGTGATGCCTTGGCATGAAGTGGTTGATCTGCTCCTGCGCTATTCGCAATTTGAAATTAGAGGCGATAAAGGCTTTTACTATCCCAACCGAGTCAAGCAATGGTTTACCTACTTGCGTCAAGAATATCCTCAAGCTAACGAGCTATTTCGCGAAATCAGGACCTTCACTAAATCGGAACCTATCGTGGAGCACATTCAGCGTTACCGTGATCGGTTACAAAACACCTTGTAATGCGTTTTCTTCAGGCTTTCTCAACATCACGCCGAGAAAGCCTGTTGCTGCTTAGTCAACCACTGTGTTAACTAACCCTCTGTGATAACGAAATAAAACCATTAACTGAGTAGAAGGCTATCATCTGCCAGCTCTTCGCCTCGAACTTTCGAAAACATTTCCAGTAGATCAGGCACTTTCATATTGGCACGCTGCTCACCAGACACATCAAGAACAATTTCACCTTGGTGAAGCATTACAGTGCGATCACCACACGCTAAGGCATCTTTCATCGAGTGCGTTACCATCATCACCGTCAAGTTAAATTCTTTGACGATTGTTTTGGTCAAATCAATGATAAAGGCCGCCATTCTAGGGTCCAGAGCCGCAGTGTGCTCATCAAGCAGTAACAATTTACTGTCAGATAAGGTTGCCATCACTAAGCTAACCGCTTGACGCTGCCCACCAGACAGTAGGCCGATGTTATCGCCTAAACGATCTTCTAATCCCAAACCAAGGATAGCGATTCGCTCTTGAAACAACTTGCGACGTGATGAAGAAAGTGACAGCCCCCACCCTCGGCGCTTGCCGCGCATGTAGGCTAAAGCCATATTCTCTTCAATGGTTAAATCGCCACATGTACCGGCAAGTGGGTCTTGGAACACGCGAGCGCATAAACGTGCACGCTGATCCACGCTCTGGCGCGTGACATCGACTTCATCGATGAGTACTTTGCCTGCCATCATGGGCGTTTCGCCCGTTACAGCGCCTAATAAGGTCGATTTCCCTGCACCATTTGAGCCAATCACAGTTAAAAATTGATGTTCAGGTACTTCGAGGTGAACACCTCTTAACGCTCTATTTTCTAAAATTGTGCCAGGGTTAAACGTGACTTGAATATCTTCTAAACGAATCATAATGTTTCTCCTGACGCTTTATCCTGCTTAGTAACAACCGACTTCTGAGCAGGAGAATTACCCTTTTTTGCTTTGAAGTTCCTTTTCATTTTTGGCGCAATCAGTGCAATGGCCACCAGCACAGCAGTAACTAAGTTGAGATCAGACGCCTGCAAACCGAACATGCCCGAGCTCAAAGCAAAGGCGACCGCTAAACGGTACAGCACTGAACCGACGATGACCGCCAGCACTGCAACCCAGATCCGGCGACCAGGGATCAACGTCTGCCCCAAGATCACAGCAGCAAGGCCAACGACAATCGTCCCTACGCCCGAAGTTACATCAGCAAAACTGTTGGTTTGCGCAAACAGTGCCCCAGCAAAACCGACAAAACCATTCGATAACGCAAGAGCAAAATAGGTATAAAACGAGGTGCTTCCGCCTTGTGCTCTCACCATGCGGGCATTAACGCCCGTAGCACGCAGTCCAAGTCCAAAGTCACTGTTTAATAATCGCACCACAAACCAGGCCGACATCAAGACCAATACACCCACAACCAGCGGGCGAATGTAAACCGAGTCACCCATGGCTTCAAAGGGCGTAAGAATGGTCTCCTCCCCAAGCAGAGCAATATTGGGGCGTCCCATAATACGAATATTGATGGAGAAGGCGGCAATCATGGTGAGAATCGACGCCAATAGATGCAAAATACCGCAGCGAACCGCAAGAAATGCAGTCACCCAACCGGTAAAGGCACCCGCAAGTATTGCCATTCCTGTAGCAACCCAAGGGTTAATACCTGCCACAATCGCCGTTGCGGCCACCGCAGCGCCCATCGGGAAGCTGCCGTCAACGCTTAAATCGGGGAAATCAAGGACACGGAAAGTGAGGTAAACACCCAATGCCACTAATCCGTACAGCAGCCCTATCTCTAGAGCGCCAAAAAAAGCAAAAGCAGACATAACAACTCCTTTCTCTGCTTAAACAGAGCTAAAGCCTTCGCTCTAGCTCTGAATGGTCTTTATTTTACGCTCGTAGCACGATCAAGTACTGACTGAGGAATCGTTACGCCCAGTTTTTCCGCTGCGGTTTTGTTGATCATTAAATCAGACCCTTTGGCCACTTTAACATCCAGTTTACCCGGTGCTTGGCCTTCCAAGATAGCGACAACATAGTCCGCGGTTTGTACGCCAATTTGGTAATAATCAAAGCCAAGGCTAGCAATCGCTCCGCGTTCAACATAAGAGGTTGCTGCGCCAAATACTGGGGTCTTAGCTTGGTTTGCCGAAACAATCATCCCTTCAATCGCACTGGCGACGGTATTATCAATCAAGGCATAGATAATGTCTGATTTTGAGGCAATCGCCTGTGTCGCAGTTTGTACGTCTGCGCTTTTTAAGGCTGTCGCTTCAATAAGTTTAATGCCATGTTTTTGAGTGCTCGATTTAAGCAGTTCCATCAAGCTCACTGCATTAGCCTCACCGGGGTTATACACTACACCGATAGATTTCACGTTTGGCATGATCTCTTTGATCAGCTCAACGTGCTGTTCAACTGGCGATAGATCAGAAAGCCCGGTCACGTTTTTACCCGGTTGCTCAAGTTTTTTCACCAATTTAGCACCGACAGGATCGGTCACCGCCGTGAACACGACAGGAATAGTTTTGGTTGCAGAGACGAGCGCTTGCGCCGTGGGGGTTGCGATGCCGACTAACACATCAGGATTTTCCCCGACAAATTGGCGCGCAATTTGAACAGCAATGGCTGGGTTGCCTTGCGCGGTTTTAAAATCAAAATCTAGATTTTTGCCTTGTTCATAACCTTTTGCTTTTAAACCATCAAGTAAACCTTGTCTGGTTGCGTCTAAAGCTGGGTGCTCAACAATTTGCGATACGGCGACTTTCGCTGTTTTGGCCATGATGCTTGTGGAAGAGAGTAATACTGCTCCTGCAAAAACGGCGGTAACAATGGCTTTGCCTGCTTTCATCTTAACTCCTTGATTTAAGCATTATACCCTTCCTACTTAAAGCGGTAGCAGTGCTAGCAAATGCGCTCATCCCGTTAAACACAGTTAACCTGTGCCACATTAGGATTCATCCCATTGCAGATTGCTTACAACTTCATATTGTTTGGGTATACATGTTGGATGTTGTGTTTTTAATATTTTTATGTACGCGCACTGAGCGTCGCTGACAACATTATTACCAGTAACTCAGGCTAAAGGGAAGTGAGGTTTAACAGTAAAGTAACAAAAAGAGAGATAAGAATAAGGCGAAAGTTGAATAACAAAGAGGAGTTCACTGCGGAAGTCCTCTTTGCCTTTTATTCACATGCTACCTGGGTGGCTAGAACCAGCGTTCTAACGCGGCGTCATCTAACTGACGGAATGCTCGGTTGAGGATAGCAGCCAGCTCTTTGTATCTCGGCTTCGCTTTGATTGGCTCTAAAGCAAAACCAGTATCGACAATCTTCTGGTACAGCTCTCGGTACCACCCAGCAAGCGAAGGTGGAAGTTGGGTATTGGCGCGGTTTCCCAGCCACCACATACCTTGTAGCGGTAAGCTTATGGCAAAAAGTGCCACTACCACTGCTTGGGGCATCGCCTGTGTATTTTCAAAAACCATCTGTGTCAGTACACTGATTGCGGCGATAGCTGGCATAGCCTTCACGCCAAAACGCGTGGCTTTAATGATCCGTTGCTCAGGAAAAATGAGGCCTAGCTCTTTGCGCACAGGCCAAACATCCATATATTTCTGACCATCTTTCAGGCTGTGAACGATTCCAACTTTGTTATTCATAGCGCGCCCTCACTCTCGATGCTGCCCATTCAACTAAAAAATAGTTTAATGATTCAACTAATCTAGTAAAAAATTGATAG
>NZ_CAWNHY010000106.1:0-5513 GCF_963874335.1 Vibrio sp. V10_P2A27P122
GTGCGAGGTTGCGTTGCTGCGTCATAATACGTCCTTGATTTGTAGTTATCGTTTGTGACCAGTATGGAGTTTGTTTTCAAGCCATATCGAATATCTAGACATAGAAAAGCAGAACACCCAGAACACTAACGCGACAAATATATAACTTTCAGTAGAAAAGCCTAACCAATCCGGATCGGTATTGGCAGCTTGTCCAATACCGAGCACGTCAAACATCCCGATAATGAGTACTAAGCTGGTATCTTTAAATAGGCCAATGAAGGTATTAACGATAGATGGGATCGTGATCTTCAGTGCTTGCGGCAAAATAATCAAACCGACTTTTTTCCAGTAACTTAAACCTAACGCATCGGCGGCTTCGTATTGACCTTTAGGTATCGCTTGTAAACCACCACGAACCACTTCTGCCATATAAGCCGAACTGAACATGACCACCCCAATCAATGCTCTAACCAATTTATCCGTTTCCGAGCCTTGTGAGAGGAACAGAGGCAGCATAACGGATGCCATAAACAAAACTGTAATCAGTGGCACACCTCTCCAAACCTCGATGTAAACGGTACATAGGCTGCGAATAATGGGCATCTCGGAACGTCGGCCCAACGCCAGTACAACGCCAATCGGTAACGAAACAACAATCCCAACTAAGGCAATGATCAGCGTAACTAATAAGCCTCCCCACTTATGCGTTTCAACCACTTCTAGGCCGAAAAAGCCTCCATAGAGTAACGCCGCGATAAGAAATGGGTAGATGTTGACAAAAAACAACCAAATCCACGTTTTTTTCGGTGTATTTTCATAGGCGAGCAACGCACTAAAAATAGCAAGAGTGAAATAGAAGAGGCGAGGTCGCCAGAGCTCAGCTTCTGGATAAAATCCATACATAAACTGATCCCAGCGTACGCTAATAAACACCCAACACGCCCCCTCCCGGGTGCAATCACTACGTTGTGTGCCTACCCAATCGGCATTAATAATCGCCCAATCGACAGTATGCCAAACAAGCCAGAAGGCGAAATACCCTAAGATCAGTGTAACGATGGAATTGAGTGCGTTATTAAAAAGATTTTTGCGCAGCCACCCAATGAAGCCAACGGTATTGGCTGGCGGTGGCAAGTTAGGTTGAAACTGATGTACTTTCATCTTATCTCTCCACCAAAGCAACTTTACGGTTATAGATATTCATTAATGCCGATGTCGTCAAACTGAGAGTGAGGTAAACACCCATAGTCATCGCAATAATTTCAATCGCTTGACCCGTTTGATTGAGCGTTGTGCCGGCAAAAACAGAAACCAAATCAGGGTAGCCAATCGCCATCGCTAATGATGAGTTTTTGGTTAAGTTCAGATATTGGCTGGTGAGTGGCGGAATGATGATGCGCAGCGCTTGAGGAATGACCACGAGTTTTAATGTTTTTGAACGAGATAATCCTAATGACATTGCTGCTTCGGATTGACCATGGCTCACCGCATTAATGCCAGAACGGACAATTTCGGCAATAAATGCGGCCGTATAAATACTTAGTGCAATCAGCAGTGCGGCTAACTCAGGGATAATACTGATGCCACCTTGGAAGTTGAACCCTTGCAGTTGTGGATACTCTGCTGACACTGGACGGCCCATAGCAAAGTACACAATGACAGGAAGTAGAATGCACAAGATAGCCGCAATTCTACCCATAGGCGTCTGCTGACCTGTTAAACGCTGTTTGTTTCGAGCCCAAATGCCAATAATTAAGGTGGTTAGTAAGCCAGCAAGAAAGGCAATAAAGATAAATGTGCTGCCACTTTCGAAAATGGGAGCGGGGAAGAACAGACCACGTACATTGAGAAAAATAGAATCCCCTAACTGCATGCTTTGCCTAGGCGATGGTAGAGCCTGTAACACGGCAAAATACCAAAAGAAAATTTGCAGTAATAAAGGAATATTACGGAAGATTTCTATATACACAGCAGCAAGTCGACTGACTAACCAGTTGGAAGAGAGACGAGCAATACCGATAAAGAAACCTAAAAGGGTGGCAAATACAACGCCTAAAAAAGAAACTAGCGCGGTATTGAGTAAACCTATGATAAAAGTTCGCCCATAACTAAAGGTTTCATTGTATTCGATCAAAGTAAGGCCAATCCCAAAGCCAGCTTCTTGATCTAGGAAGTCAAACCCCGTGGCAATGCCTCGAGAACTTAAGTTAGAAAGTGCATTGGTCACAATGGTGTAAAAGAAAAAAACCAGAACGAGAACAGCAATAATTTGAAAGGCGACTGAACGAAAAGTAGGATTGTAGAACAAATTTGCGCTTTTAGCCGAGGGAGCTCCTGAGCTAGCCGCAATAGTTTTAGTAGGTTTCATACAACTATAACCTCAAATCCATTTTTCCAAAAAGGCGGTTAAAACCGCCTATTTGGGATTGTGTGACTATTAACGAAGTGGTGGAGCGTACATAAAGCCGCCAGCATTCCACAACGCATTTGCACCTCGTGCGATTTGTAGTGGAGAACCTTTACCTACAGTGCGTTCAAAACTTTCACCATAGTTACCGACTTGTTTTACAATTTGGTATCCCCAATCATCGCGAATGCCCAAACCTTTACCTTTAGGACCATCCAGGCCAAGTATGCGTTTGATATTAGGATCGCTAGATTTAAGCATTTCATCTGCATTTTTTGAGGTAATACCGTACTCTTCTGCGTTAACCATCGCATTGAGAGTCCATTTCGCCACGTTAAACCACTTGTCATCATCTTGACGAACAACGGGCCCAAGTGGTTCTTTAGAAATGATTTCAGGTAATACAACCGCGACGTTAGGATCAGTTAAGTTCAAACGTAGCGCATACAAACCAGATTGGTCGGTTGTTAGAGCATCGCAACGGCCCGCGTCAAAACCTTTTGAGGTTTGCGCTGCTGTATCGAATACCACAGGTTTGTATTTCATGCCCGTGTTGCGGAAGTAGTCCGCCAAGTTCAGCTCAGTAGTTGTACCGGATTGGACACAAACCGATGCCCCATCAAGCTCTTTTGCACTTTTCACTCCTAGGTCTTTTTTCACCATGAACCCTTGACCGTCATAATAGTTTACGCCGACAAAATTAAGGCCGAGTGCTGCGTCGCGTTGGAGCGTCCAGGTTGTATTGCGCGAAAGAACATCGATTTCACCTGATTGTAGGGCGGTAAACCGTTCTTTTGCTGTGAGTGGAACATATTTTACTTTCGATTTGTCACCAAGAACTGCTGCGGCAAGTGCCTGGCAATATTCAACATCAATGCCTTCCCATTCCCCTTTTGAGTTCGGGTTGGAAAAGCCTGGTAGACCAGTGCTCACACCACAAGTAATAAAACCTTGCGAAAGTACTTTATCTAAAGTGCTATCTGCTGCTGAAGCTGTCGTCGCCATCATGGCAGTAGAAGCTGCTACAACAGAAGCAAGAACAGTGAGTTTATTCGCCATTTGTATCCTTCCTGTATGATCCATGTTAAACCAGGTGACACCTGATACAACGTACTAAAAATGTTGTTGTGTAGCTTTCCAAGTTGTATTTGCATGCAATCGCACATTTACAAATCAACCGTTTATAAGCGTAGGTAATGATTTGTATTTTCTCAAATTAGTAATTTGAAAGATTTTTGATTAGATTCACAAACCTAGGCTGCAGCTAGAATGAACAAATGTTGCACGATTGTAAATAGTGCAACCGTGTTCAATAGTGGGGCAACAGAATAGAAGCAGTATATTTCTCTTTTAACGTAAAATTAACAATTGTGTCATTAGTATGTTGTCAGGATTTTCAACTGTCTAATGGCGAAAATTTGGTTGATAATTATTTGGCTGCATTTAATTAGTGTCGCAGATGCCCTATTTTTGGTAGCATCAAGCGAATAGTTATCTAGATTATTCATGGAATGAAATGCAGTATTTTCCTCTGTTTTTGAATTTATTGGGCAAACCAGTGCTGGTTGTGGGTGGGGGCGAAGTCGCCTGTCGAAAAGTAGAAGCATTGATTCGAGCTGGGGCTCAAGTCACCGTCGTATCACCTAAGATTGAACGTTATCTTTTGGAACTGGTAGAGCAGAATCGTTGCCAATGGGTTCAAAACTTTTATTCATCAGAACTATTAACGAAAGAATACTGGCAGGTATGGGCCACAACGGATAATCCGTCGCTTAACCACCAAGTGCATAAAGATGCAAGAAAGACAGGTGTTTTGGTCAATGTTGTCGATGATCAACCATACTGTGATTTTATTACGCCATCGATGGTCAACCGTGGACGAATTCAGATCGCAATATCCAGTGGTGGTGCATCACCAGTGTTGGTGAGAAATATCCGAGAAACATTGGAAGCAGTTCTTCCGCAAAATCTCTCGTTGCTTGCTGATTTCGCTGCCTCCAAGAGAAATTCAATTAAACAATCACTCAATTCTGTCAGTGCTAGAAGAAAGTTTTGGGAAGCCTTTTTAAGTGATTCCAAAACAGAAAATGCAGTAAGCCGTGAAGAATTAGAGCGTTTATACCAACAAGCTCTCTTAGTGCCTATAGAAGAATTAGCACAATGTACATGGATAAGCTGTGGCGATGATGTTGAAATGCTGCCGATCAAAGCGCTACGTTACATGCAAAGGGCAGAGGTGGTTTTTTATGAACAACATTCTCCTTTTGAATTGATTGATCTTGTTCGCCGTGATGCTGAAAGGGAAAGTTTTAAGAATGCCGCGCAACTTGCAGAAAAGCTTGAGCAAGCAAAGTCTGATCGCAAAAAAATATGTATTTTGTTACCTAGAAACAGAGCAGAGTACGCTTTGCTTGTGGGGAAAGACTTAATGTTGTAAAAATAGTGCCATAGGTTATTGTTTTATCGGATTATGTTGCAGACCGAGCCTGATAAAACGAAGATGACTCAAAACTGAAGAGCTTATGTACTATGTATAAATCGATGCCACGTTCGTTCAAATCCCTCCTTGTGGTTAGCATTGTGAGTTTGGTTTCTATTTTTATGTCGTTACAATGTCACTCAAAGTTGCAAGAAGCTGAGTTCTGTGCAGATGATTATTTGAGCTGTAATATTAATAAAAGCGATGCCTCATTTCTCAATTTATATTATGATTCTTTTGAGCGTCCTGAAGTTATCAAAAGCTCTTTTACGGATTGGCGACAGTGGTGGTCACCTCAGGCAAAAGCTCTCTATATATTTTCACAAAATAATTTAATACAATTTTCGGGAATTACTCCTCTAGTTACTGAGGAAGTATTGGCTATTGGTCGTCAATACAATATAGACTGGATTATTGCGGAGGCTTATTTTTATGAAGCACAGGAATTATATTCATCACAACAATTAATTCAATCTGAATCCTTACTCAATGATGTTCTAGAGATGGTTGAGCGTATTGGATATAATGGGTTGAAAGGTCGAGTTTATAATTTATTGGGTAATATTTCATTTGATCAAACCAATTTAAAGAAAGCCTTAAAATATTATCAAATTGCTTATCAATTATTTGATGGAAATAAATATG
>NZ_CAWNHY010000107.1:0-5422 GCF_963874335.1 Vibrio sp. V10_P2A27P122
GTTTCAAAGCGCGAAATGGGTTTTGAAAGCGAAGCACAAGCACAAGCTTGGGCGGAAAAAGAGCTCAGTGGCTTTATTGAGAACCAAGCGAAACGCAATGAGCGTAAGGCTCTGGCAAGAAAAGAGAAAAAAGCTTAGTACAAAAAATCTGAGTGCTGTGCTTTAAGAACTGTTATTTGAACGAAAACCCGCTTTAAATTAGCGGGTTTTTTATGCCTTAACGAAATTGACCGATTTGCGGTAAAAACTCAAAGCCTGCACTGGCTAAGCGAGCTTCTAATGCCGCCCGATCGATATCAAAGTCATCCGCCAGCTTATCAAGATCGCCATTAAAATCATCACGTAGCTTCATATTGATGATGCTCATCAGCATTATTGGATCCATCGAGGCAAAATTGGCTAAATTCATCACTTATCCTCGAAATCAGAAATCAGCAAGTTAGCTGCCGCAAAGGCTGCTTGCTCTCGAACCGCTTTTGGCAGCGATTCGTCTGCTGCGACATCATTCAAGGTTTTGATGGCGCAGGAGATTGCTTGAGGAATATAAGCTTGATCACCACTGCCTATCTGCGCATAAAGCTCGCGCACTAATTCACAACAACCGTAAACTTGCATAGATTAAATCCTAACTAATGATAATGGCTCTCAATATACACATTACGCTTGGCAAAGACAAAATCAGAACTTGCGTTTGCGCAAGCTCTGATTGCATGTGATGAAACTTTAAGCGTTCACTTGCTGCTCTAGCGCCATGACCAGATCGTCGGCTAGCTGTAGTTGCTTAGCGAGCTCGTTCAGATACGCTTTTTCCATGAAATTTTGTTCATCGGCGATAAGTAAAGAGGCCAGATAAAGCTCACTCGCTTGTGCGGGCGTTGTGGCTAACTGTGCAATAGCCGTGGGATCGAGCGGTTTATGCAGCTCATTTTTTACCAGCTGCTGCAATTGGTTATCTGCGCCCATTTCAGAGATGGCTTGCTCAATTTTCGCCATTTCTTGTTCATCCACATGACCATCAGCTTTTGCGGCAGCAATCATCGCTTTTAGGATCAGCGTGCTGTGGCTAGCATCATTAGGGTCAAAGCTAGACTGCGGTTGAGTGGTAGTTTGTTTTGCTTGCCAGTCATTATACGCTTTATAGGCTAGTGCGCCGAGCGCCGCTGCTCCACCAATCCCTATCACTTTAGTGCCTATTTTTTTTGCTTTCTTCGAGCCCATCAATAAACCGATTAGGCCACCACCGAGTGCACCAGCTCCTAAGGTTTTGAGTTTACTTGAATCTTGTGTGATAGCGCCGAGTTGGCTTGAACCTTGTTTTACGATGTCTGAATTCAATGCTTGGTTAAGTAAACTTTTTAGATCCATAGGTCACCTCCATTAATAATGGATTAAAGAATAGATCACCGTAGATGAATCGAAGATTAATATGCTTGAAAAAGCTTGTGTGGCTGGTGACAAAATAAAAAAGGTTGCCATTTAGGCAACCTTTTCAAGAGCACACTTTATTAGGCGATTTGAGCATTAATAAAGGAGACTATTTCATTCATAGCGACGGCCGACTTCTCACCACTGCGGCGATGTTTATATTCGAAGTTGCCCTCATCCATACTGCGATCGCCAATAATGATGGTATGTGGTACACCGATCAGTTCCATATCTGAGAACATTACGCCCGGGCGCTCTTTACGATCATCAAATAGCACTTCAATACCAGCTGCGGTCAGTTCCGCATACAGCTTTTCAGCAGCTTGTTGGACGCGCTCTGATTTGTGCATGTTCATGGGGACAATCGCCACTTGGAAAGGTGCGATCGCGTCAGGCCAGATGATGCCGTATTTATCGTTGTTTTGTTCGATGGCTGATGCTACAACGCGTGATACACCAATGCCGTAACAACCCATCTCTAAAATGGTGTTTTTACCATTGGAATCAAGAACGCCACAGTTCATTTTCTCAGAGTAGTTAGTACCCAATTGGAAAATATGACCCACTTCGATACCGCGTTTGAGCATTAGTGTCCCTTTGCCACATGGGCTTGGGTCGCCTTCAACGACGTTACGGAGGTCTTCCACTTTCGCTAGCTCAACGTCACGGCCCCAGTTGATGCCAAAGTAGTGTTTGCCATCGATGTTGGCTCCTGCGCCAAAATCGCTCATGACGGCTACGCTGTGATCAACGATAAACGGCAATTCAAGACCAACAGGGCCAAGAGAGCCTGGGCCTGCGCCAATCAGCGCGCGAATCTCTTCTTCGCTAGCCATTTCTAGCGGAGCGGCAACTTCAGCGAGTTTCTCGGCTTTGATTTCATTGAGTTCATGATCACCACGGATAATCAGTGCCACGATAGAGGCATCGATCTCATCAGATGCTTTTACAAACAGTGTTTTAACTGTTTTCTCAATCGGTAGGCCATGCTGCTCAACCAATTCAGCGATGGTTTTGGCGTTTGGCGTATCAACCTGCGTCATCTCTTGAGTTGGCGCGGCGCGCTCAACGGCTGGCGCAATGGCTTCTGCTTTTTCGATGTTGGCGGCGTAATCCGATTCAGTTGAGAAGGCGATGATGTCTTCACCACTTTCAGCCAATACATGGAACTCATGAGAGCCGTTACCACCGATAGCGCCGGTGTCGGCTAATACTGGGCGGTAATCAAGCCCCATGCGATCGAAGGCTTTACAGTAAGCTTCGTGCATCGCTTGGTAAGATTTCTCTAAGCCTGCTTTATCTATATCAAAGCTATAGGCATCCATCATGCAGAATTCACGAGCACGCATCACACCAAAACGAGGACGTCTCTCATCACGGAATTTGGTTTGAATCTGGTACAGGTTCAGCGGCAATTGCTTGTAAGAGCTGACTTCGTTGCGTACCAAGCTGGTGATCACTTCTTCTGCTGTTGGACTAAGCACAAACGGACGAGTATGGCGGTCAGTAAAGCGAAGTAGCTCAGGGCCCATTTTCTCAGAGCGGCCTGTCTCTTCCCACAGTTCAAACGGTTGCACAACGGGCATCAAGGTTTCGATTGCACCGGCATTGTCGATCTCTTGACGAACGATGTTTTCGACTTTACGCAGCACACGTAGACCAGTAGGCAGCCAGGTATAAAGACCTGAAGCCAGCTTACGGATCATACCTGCACGTAACATGAGCTGATGGCTCACGACTTCTGCGTCGTTTGGAGTCTCCTTCAAAGTAGAAAGAAGATATTTACTGGTACGCATTCTATGGTATCCGTTTCATGATAGTTAAAAGCGCTCTCCAATGAGAGGCTAGAATTAAGCCGCTAATAATATCAGCCAATCGGCTTTGTCAAAAGCGTTCTATTGCGGTTACTGAGACTAAGTTGTTTGCGATAGTGAATTTTACGTTCAGATCGAACAGATTTACCGCATATTCTTTATAATCGATTTTGTGTTTTTTATAGGCTGGGCGAGGGTCTTGAGCCAGCACTTGCTCAATGACGGCTTTAACCATGTCGTGATCTGCTCGCGCATTCAGTACCGTTAACGCCGCTTGGCTAAAGGTCACTGCGATCTTGTCGGGCTCGCTCTCGGCATAGCCACCGCTGGCTGTGGCTATCGAATCGGAATAGGGAATATAGGGTTTGATGTCAATGATCGGTGTGTTATCAACTAAATCTACGCTGCCTAGTTCCAAATAAACCTGATCACCTTGTTGAGTGACGCCTTTCAATTCAACTGCAGACATACCGATGCCGTTAGGTCGAAACGTAGCCCGTGAAGCAAATACGCCGATCCGCTCATTTCCGCCTAAGCGCGGTGGGCGCACGGTCGGTTTCCAACCAGCATCGAGGTTTTGGTCAAACAGAAAAAGTAACCAGACATGGCTAAATTGTTCGATACCTCGCACCGACTCTAAGCAATTAGCGTGACCGATGAGCTTGACTCTCGCGCTTGCGCTCGCCACTAAGCGAGGTTGGCGAGGAACGGCAAATTTTTCTTTATAAGGCGTTTCAATAGTGCCAATCGGAGCAATGGTGTGCATATCCGTATCCGTCTTTTTTCACGTTGGTTGAGAAAAATATCACATTTAAGCTTGCTTTTCTTCTTGGTAATGATTATTAATTGGCATGTTATAACATAACAATTTAAGTGAGGGGAAATTGATGAAAGACGGAATTCATCCGCCATACCAAAAAGTGGTTTTCCACGACACCAGTGTGGATAAGTATTTTATTGTGGGTTCAACGCTAAAAACTGATCGGACGATCGAGTGGGAAGATGGCAACACCTATCCTTATTTCACCTTAGATGTGTCGTCTGAATCGCATCCGTATTACACCGGTAAGCAGCGAGTTGTTCAAAAAGAAGGACGAGTGGCGAATTTCAATCGTCGCTTTGCTCAGTTTGGTAAGGAGTAAACTATGAAAGTATTAAGTTCATTAAAAAGCGCAAAATCACGTCATCCAGATTGTCAAATCGTCAAAAGACGCGGTCGTTTATATGTAATTTGTAAAACCAATCCAAGATTTAAGGCGGTTCAGCGCTAATGAAGAGAAACGGTTGGACAGGCTAGTGATTGTCCAACCGTCAAAACGTGGTTATTTGTTCGCTTTAGCCAAAATGCGATCCAAATGGTTGGCAAATTCGCGCCGTTCTGTTTGAGAAAGCGCACTTGGTCCGCCAGTTTGGATACCGCTTGATCGCATTGTGTCCATAAAATCTCGAATATTGAGGCGTGCCTTGATGGTCTCTTTGGTATACAGCTCACCACGAGAATTGAGTGCCAAGCCACCTTTGGTTATCACTTCATCGGCCAGCGGAATATCGGAAGTAATTACCAAATCGCCCACTTCTACCCGTTTGACGATTTCGTTATCGGCAACATCAAAACCACTGGGGACTTGCAGTGAACGAATGTTGGATCGTTGCGGAATCGGAACGACATGATTGGCCACAAAAGTACATTCAACGCCCGTCCTTTCGGCTGCGCGGACAATGGTTTCACGAATTACTTTCGGACATGCATCGGCGTCCACCCAAATTTTCATCATTCAATTACTTCTCGGTTAGTTGTGCCTCTAGGGCTGCTACTCGGGCTGACAAAGCGGCTAGTTGCGTTTCAAGTTCGGCTACCTTGCTCGCGCTATTTTCCGTACTAACGCTCACTTCTACTTTGGGAACTCGGTGTGCATTTTTCCAACTTTTGATGGTTGCAATCAAGGCTGGCATTGGCACAGCGGTGCTAAGACGTGACTTTACTAAGGCCACACTCGGTTCCTTTCCCTGTTGTTGTAAGAGAGTCAAGATGTTTTCTAGTTCTTGAGTGACATCTTTTGTGAGCATAGGTTGTCCTTTTTGTGAGTTGCTGTGATCTTACCTTTTATTTACCAAGAGCAAAAGTGGCGAAGTGTTGTAAGAGATCTCGCACATTGTTTGTAAGAAATCACAGTGTTTAACGC
>NZ_CAWNHY010000108.1:0-5375 GCF_963874335.1 Vibrio sp. V10_P2A27P122
CGGGCGTTATGTGAATGGAGAAAATAATGTCTTCAGTTCCAGAATCAAAAGATGAGTTGCTCACAGCGATAAATTCTATATTCCCGAAACTTATGGACGACTATCGGAGCGTTCCAGCATCAATGGCACGTCAGTGTGAAATTGAGGGTAACGTAAAAGGAACACAAATTAGCGTTTGTGACACTGTCGCTTATCTTGTTGGTTGGGGAAACTTGGTTTTGAAATGGCACAGTTTGAAGTCTCAAGGTTTGCCAGTCGATTTTCCTGACACGGGTTATAAATGGAATCAGCTTGGATTGTTGGCAGTCAGTTTTCACGATCAGTACCGTGATTGGCAATACGAGGACTTACTTCAGGAGTTAGACTCAACAATAAACAAGCTTATCTTGTTAGTCACAAGTTTAAGCAATGAAGAATTGTATGAAACGACGTGGTATGAACAATGGACATTTGGTCGAATGATCCAGTTCAACACGTCATCACCAATGAAAAATATGCGAGCCAAAGTTAGGCGATTTAACAGAAACAACAAGCTTCGGTAGGCAATTCACATAACAAACGCCTCAAGAGGGACTGTCAACGCGCGGCGTTTCCAGTCCCAATGAGCCGCGGTGGTTGCCGTTGTTGTGTTTGAGTTTAGTGGCATGCGTTGCCAGCCCCTTAGGCGGGCGTTAGGTAAGTAAATCAGGAATCTTGGAATTTGAATCAAAGACAAAACCAGTTTTTGCACTATCTTGGAAATACTCTCTCTGAGCTAGAGTATCGACTTAATGAAATTCTAACTTTATGTAATAGGTCCACTGAACAATATCGAAATGGAAATTCTGAGCTAAAAGGTCAAGAGCTCAACTTTGCTTTTTCTGCATTCAGTGGTCAATTGCAGACTATAAAAGACGTATTGCCGGTAATATCTGGAAATGAAATTTCTTGGGCAATGCTCGGAGAAGTTAAGCATGCAAAATTTATCAAAGGCTGTCGTAATGCTATAACTCATGATGGCCAGCAAGTTATCAATATGTGGATAGAAGGAAAATATTACGTAGCATGTGACTTTTATCGAGTAACCTCTAAAGGTAGGGAGCTCATTATTGCTCCTTCTGAAGATATTGCTACCATCTGCATTGAGTTTACGTTAGGCCTCATCGACTTAGTTAAACAATGTTTAGATAGCTTAGTTTATGATTTAAGCGAGAGTCAGCCATTGTACGATGTTCGTTTTTATGACGCCGCTATCCGTCATCCTGCAATCGGAGATTCTGTTCGAAAAATGTACGTGGATGCAGATAAAAGTAATTTAGAGCAACCTGTTGACTTAACAACTGAACTAAATTCTAAAATTGATAAACTGCGCTTGATATGCACCTCAATACTTACCTAACAAACGCCTCAAGAGGGACTGTCAACGCGTGGCGTTTCCAGTCCCATTGAGCCGTGGTGATTACGGTTGTTGTGTTTAAGTTTAGTGTTATGCGTTGCCAGCCCCTTAGGCGGGCGTTAGGTATTTGGAGACATCATGAGAGCTATCTTTTTGATTCTTTGCGCTGTTTTATTGAATGGCTGCTTGGGCATGCCCGAATCAGTAAAACCAGTGTCGGATTTTGAACTGAACAACTATTTAGGCAAATGGTACGAGGTTGCTCGACTCGATCACTCCTTTGAAAGAGGTTTAAGTCAAGTTACTGCGGAATACCGAGCTCGAAATGATGGTGGTGTTTCGGTTCTTAATCGTGGTTATTCTGAAGAGAAAGGCGAGTGGAAAGAAGCGGAAGGCAAAGCTTACTTTGTGAATAGCTCAACAGACGGCTATCTGAAGGTTTCATTTTTTGGTCCGTTTTATGGCTCCTACGTAGTGTTTGAGTTAGACCGTGAAAACTACAGTTATGCTTTTGTGTCAGGTCCGAATACAGAATATCTGTGGTTACTTTCAAGAACACCGACTGTAGAACCAGGCATTCTGGACAAGTTTATTGAAATGTCGAAAGAGCGTGGTTTTGATACAAATCGGCTCATTTACGTTCAGCAGCAATAAATACCTAACAAACGCCTCAAGAGGGACTGTCAACGCGCGGCGTTTCCAGTCCCAATGAGCCGCGGTGGTTGCAGTTGTTGTGTTTGAGTTTTGTGGTAATGCGTTGTCAGCCCCTTAGGCGGGCGTTATGTGACTAATGCTGCTGTTGGTTGCTCGTTGTGCTAGTGTGCAGTAAAATCAAGTAAACGCTAGGAGGTTTATATGACTATAGATATCGTAAAAAGAGCAGCTGCTGCTCTAAAAAACAACAAAAAATCAGATGCATACGAGCTTTCCTCTGCTTTAAAGTCAAAGGTGTTGGCGAGGAAGATGACATCAAAAGAAATTAATGCTAACTATTCAAAAGCTAAGGGGTAAACTGTACAGTGTGGAATCATCGAATTTTTGAGCAAATAATTGAAGATGATAATGATTTTGTAGGAATGGTTGCATACTCAATCTATAAGCAAGAAAAAATAAAATGGATTAAGATGCAACATGAAAAGTCTGGTACATATCCAAGTGCTGAAGAAATTGATAAATATTTCCATAATTTTGCATCGACCGATGATGTCTTGAAACGATATAGAACTCAAGCTGAAAATATCGTGAATCGTTTTACTCAAGTCTCCCTTCTAGAAGAACTATCCGAGTACAAGAATCAAGTCCGAGATGAAGCAATCATTAATCTTGTTGAAGTTAAACTTTCTAAGAGCAAAATGCGCGCCATTGTTGAAAATGTCTTTTCTGGTTTAATCGCGTCTGGAATCACGCTACTGCTAAGTATTGCTTTATACCTCTATCAGAAAATGGAAGAAGAACAGGGCAAAACTCTAGCTGATAATGTGCCTGAACAGGTAATGAAGAAACTACCTAAATCTGTACAAACACCTTAACTTCGTCACATAACAAACGCTTCAAGAGGGACAGCCAACGCGCGGCATTTTGACTATGCGTTGGTTTTTGTGATTACGGTGTTATGCGGAAAGTGAGTAGTAGCGTTGGCTGCCCCTTAAGCGGGCGTTATGCGATTAGAAGGAATTATCGACTAATGTTGGAAATTGAAAGACTTAATGAATCACATATCAATGCACTTAAAAAAGTGAGCGTTGAAGATGAACAGTTAAGATTTGCTGGGACAGCAGAGGAATTTCTTCAAGATGGCAGTGATACAGCTCATCTCCATGTCATCAAGCATGATGGTTCAATTGTTGGCTTCTTCAAGTTGGACATTGCTTACTCCGAAAGTTATCAATTTTGTCCATCTGACGGGCTCGGTTTAAGATTTTTCGTTATAGACAAGTCGCAACAAGGCAAAGGCCTTGGGACGAAAGCGGTAAAAGCGCTGTTTGATTATCTGAAAAAGAGCTACCCAAGCTTTAAGAGTGTCCATCTGACAGTTAACTGTAAGAATCCAGCTGCAAGAGCTTGTTATCTTAAAGGCGGCTTTGAAGATAATGGTGAACAGTATTTGGGTGGTCCAGCTGGCCCACAACACATCATGCGTGGAAAAATCGCATAACAAACGCCTCAAGAGGGACTGCCAACGCGCGGCGTTTCTTGTCCCATTGAGCTGCGGTGGTTTCGGTTGTTGTGTTTGAGTTTAGTGGTAATGCGTTGCCAGCCCCTTAGGCGGGCGTTAGGCAAAGTGAGTTTTTATCAGCTAAAACGAGTTGAAATTGAGCAGTAAATGCCATGTTTTGTGGCTTAACTTAAGCAATAAATAATCATCACATATTTGCTGTTTCTTGATCGCGTTGGGTTGCTTTTCGTTGTGAGTTTAGCGGCAAAATAACCTTCAGCATCCAAACGTCCGCCGAGCATGCTACGCTCGTCACTTTTCTTCCAAATCGCTCAATTTGAGTTTTTTTGTTTCTTTTCTGATTGGGCATTTGGGTTTATAAATGAACGGTTTAGTTTGCTTAAACTTTACAAAAAGACTTGTTCTTGGGTTTTGAAAGCATTGTTGTCAATTGATTGGCCTAACAAACGGCTCAAGAGGGATTGCCAACGCGTGGCGGCTTTAGTGCAAAATTGAAGTTCAGTGTTTACAGTGTGTTTTTTAAGTTTGGCGGTGCGTTGTCAACCCCTTAGCCGGGCGTTATGTTTCCGAGTACCCCACGTTTAGTAGACACTTTGCTAAGTTAGATCTAGGGTCTAATTGAGAGGTGATTTATGGCTAAACATCGTAATCCAGCGTACACCGAAGAGTTCCGCAAAGAAGCAGTTCGTCTTGCCAGTCTTCCTGGCCGAACAGCTGTCTCCGTTGCCAAGGAGTTGGGCATCAGTGCCCAACAAATCCGGAACTGGAAGCGCCAGTTCACACGCCTATCTGATAAACAGTTTAACACCTTAGACGGTGTCGATTACTCGAAGAAAGAGTCCGAAGAGCTTCGAGCGCTTAGGCGCGAGAACAAGCGGCTTAAAGATGAAATGGAATTCCTAAAAAAGGTGTCGGCGTACTTCGCGAAGCAGCAAGAGTGAAGTACGAGTTCATTGAAAGTTATGCCGGTGAGTACTCGATTAGCCTAATGTGTCGTACTTTAGAAGTGAGTCGAGGTGGTTACTACAAATGGAGCCATCATACGCCGAGTGAGCGTTCAAAGCGGCGAGAGCGCTTTGAACAGCTAGTCATGTGTACCTTTGCTCAATATAGGGCACGTTACGGTTCAGTGCGGATAACCGAAGAGCTAAATGAAGCCGGTTATGCCTGCTGCGTGAACTATGTGGCTGATATCATGAAGGAGAAAGGTATCAGGGCACGGAATGGCAAAGGGTTTAAATACAGCAAGGATGTGGCCGCTATGATCAATGTAGCTGATAATTTACTGCGTAGAGACTTTGAGTCTGAGACACCGAATCAGAAGTGGGTCACGGACATCACGTATATCTGGGTGAAGAGCCGCTGGCTCTTCTTAGCAACAGTGATGGACTTGCATTCAAGGCGTATCGTGGGTTGGTCACTAGGGATAACGATGACGGTTGAGCTCATCACCAATGCCCTAAAAATGGCGTTTGAATCACGTAAGCCGCCTAAGGGCGTCATTATTCATTCGGACCGTGGTGTACAATACAGGGCATATAAATATCAAGACTTCATGCGTAAGCATGGAGGTGTACCGAGCATGAGTCGACAGGGTAACTGTTGGGATAATGCGGTGATGGAGTCGTTCTACAGTCGACTCAAAGTCGAACTGATATACGCAGAAGACTACCAAACTATCGAAGAAGCCCGAATGGGTATCTTCGAATACATCGAGGTATTTTACAATCGCAAAAGAAGACACTCAGCGTTGGGGCATGTCAGCCCAGTTGAGTACGAAAGTATGTAGTTATGTACTGTCTACTTTTTGTGGGGTACACCAGT
>NZ_CAWNHY010000109.1:0-3443 GCF_963874335.1 Vibrio sp. V10_P2A27P122
TCTTAATAAGTGGCGGAGCGGACGGGACTCGAACCCGCGACCCCCGGCGTGACAGGCCGGTATTCTAACCAACTGAACTACCGCTCCGCAGCGTGTCTGGTTAGACAATATTCAAAGCCTGGCGATGTCCTACTCTCACATGGGGAGACCCCACACTACCATCGGCGCTGTTGTGTTTCACTTCTGAGTTCGGCATGGAGTCAGGTGGGTCCACAACGCTATGGTCGCCAAGCAAATTTCTTAATTCGGAAAGCTGCTTCGTTCTCATTCACACATTCAATGTTCTTCCATTGAGTCCACAAAACCCCTTCGGTGTTGTATGGTTAAGCCTCACGGGCAATTAGTATTGGTTAGCTCAACGCCTCGCAGCGCTTACACACCCAACCTATCAACGTTCTAGTCTCGAACAACCCTTTAGGACACTTAAAGTGCCAGGGAAGACTCATCTCAGGGCTCGCTTCGCGCTTAGATGCTTTCAGCGCTTATCAATTCCGAACTTAGCTACCGGGCAATGCCATTGGCATGACAACCCGAACACCAGCGGTTCGTCCACTCCGGTCCTCTCGTACTAGGAGCAGCCCCCTTCAATCTTCCAACGCCCACGGCAGATAGGGACCGAACTGTCTCACGACGTTCTAAACCCAGCTCGCGTACCACTTTAAATGGCGAACAGCCATACCCTTGGGACCGACTTCAGCCCCAGGATGTGATGAGCCGACATCGAGGTGCCAAACACCGCCGTCGATATGAACTCTTGGGCGGTATCAGCCTGTTATCCCCGGAGTACCTTTTATCCGTTGAGCGATGGCCCTTCCATTCAGAACCACCGGATCACTATGACCTACTTTCGTACCTGCTCGAACCGTCATTCTCGCAGTTAAGCGGGCTTATGCCATTGCACTAACCTCACGATGTCCAACCGTGATTAGCCCACCTTCGTGCTCCTCCGTTACTCTTTGGGAGGAGACCGCCCCAGTCAAACTACCCACCAGGCACTGTCCGCAACCCCGATGAGGGGCCTACGTTAGAACATCAAAACGACAAGGGTGGTATTTCAAGGTTGACTCCACGCAATCTAGCGACTGCGCTTCTAAGTCTCCCACCTATCCTACACATGTAGGTTCAATGTTCAGTGCCAAGCTGTAGTAAAGGTTCACGGGGTCTTTCCGTCTAGCCGCGGGTACACTGCATCTTCACAGCGATTTCAATTTCACTGAGTCTCGGGTGGAGACAGCGTGGCCATCATTACGCCATTCGTGCAGGTCGGAACTTACCCGACAAGGAATTTCGCTACCTTAGGACCGTTATAGTTACGGCCGCCGTTTACCGGGGCTTCGATCAAGAGCTTCGACCTAAGTCTAACCCCATCAATTAACCTTCCGGCACCGGGCAGGCGTCACACCGTATACGTCATCTTGCGATTTTGCACAGTGCTGTGTTTTTAATAAACAGTTGCAGCCACCTGGTATCTGCGACTCTCGTCAGCTCCATCCGCAAGGGACTTCACCAATAAGAGCGTACCTTCTCCCGAAGTTACGGTACCATTTTGCCTAGTTCCTTCACCCGAGTTCTCTCAAGCGCCTTGGTATTCTCTACCCGACCACCTGTGTCGGTTTGGGGTACGATTGCTTATAATCTGAAGCTTAGAGGCTTTTCCTGGAAGCAGGGCATCAATGACTTCACTGCCGTAGCAGCTCGACGTCGTGTCTCAGCCTAACAAGAAACCGGATTTACCTAGTCTCTTAGCCTACGCACTTGAACCAGGACAACCGTCGCCTGGCCCACCTAGCCTTCTCCGTCCCCCCATCGCAATTATAAGCAGTACGGGAATATTAACCCGTTTCCCATCGACTACGCTTTTCAGCCTCGCCTTAGGGGTCGACTTACCCTGCCCCGATTAACGTTGGACAGGAACCCTTGGTCTTCCGGCGGGGAGGTTTTTCACCCCCCTTATCGTTACTCATGTCAGCATTCGCACTTCTGATACCTCCAGCATGCTTTACAACACACCTTCAACGGCTTACAGAACGCTCCCCTACCCAATACAGTAAACTGTATTGCCGCAGCTTCGGTTTACTACTTAGCCCCGTTACATCTTCCGCGCAGGCCGACTCGACCAGTGAGCTATTACGCTTTCTTTAAATGATGGCTGCTTCTAAGCCAACATCCTGGCTGTCTGAGCCTTCCCACATCGTTTCCCACTTAGTAGTAATTTGGGACCTTAGCTGGCGGTCTGGGTTGTTTCCCTCTCCACGACGGACGTTAGCACCCGCCGTGTGTCTCCCGGATAGTACTTACTGGTATTCGGAGTTTGCAAAGGGTTGGTAAGTCGGGATGACCCCCTAGCCTTAACAGTGCTCTACCCCCAGTAGTATTCGTCCGAGGCGCTACCTAAATAGCTTTCGGGGAGAACCAGCTATCTCCGAGTTTGATTGGCCTTTCACCCCTAGCCACAAGTCATCCGCTAATTTTTCAACATTAGTCGGTTCGGTCCTCCAGTTGATGTTACTCAACCTTCAACCTGCCCATGGCTAGATCACCCGGTTTCGGGTCTATATCCAGAGACTAAATCGCCCAGTTAAGACTCGGTTTCCCTACGGCTCCCCTATTCGGTTAACCTTGCCACTGAATATAAGTCGCTGACCCATTATACAAAAGGTACGCAGTCACAGGACAAAGCCTGCTCCTACTGCTTGTACGTACACGGTTTCAGGTTCTATTTCACTCCCCTCACAGGGGTTCTTTTCGCCTTTCCCTCACGGTACTGGTTCACTATCGGTCAGTCAGTAGTATTTAGCCTTGGAGGATGGTCCCCCCATGTTCAGACAGGATAACACGTGTCCCGCCTTACTCGATTTCACTTATAATGATGGAACAGTTACGGGGCTATCACCCTTTATTGCGCCACTTTCCAGAGGCTTCACCTGCATCATTAAAAGCTTAAGGGCTAGTCCAATTTCGCTCGCCGCTACTTTCGGAATCTCTGTTGATTTCTTCTCCTCGGGGTACTTAGATGTTTCAGTTCCCCCGGTTTGCCTCCTTACCCTATGTATTCAGGTAAGGATACGTGCTTATGCACGTGGGTTTCCCCATTCGGAAATCGTAGACTCAAGTGGCTGTTACTGCCTAATCTACGCTTATCGCAAGTTACTACGTCCTTCATCGCCTCTGACTGCCAAGGCATCCACCGTGTACGCTTAGTCACTTAACCATACAACCCGAAGAAGTTTCGTATTGCAGACAAGTCACCAAGGTTGTCTCTCATTATTTGAATGAGCGAGAGACGTTTGATTTTGCCGGACTCAATTTTGAAAACTTACCGTAGTAAGCTTTCCCAAGAACACTTGAATGTGTTTGGTATCAATACGTTAAACGTATTGATGTTGAGAACTTTTATTTGATAACAACAAACACGTTCGTTGTTATCAGTCAGCTTTCCAAAT
>NZ_CAWNHY010000109.1:3506-5345 GCF_963874335.1 Vibrio sp. V10_P2A27P122
TCGTCTCTTAAACTGTATAAACCATCAATCTGTGTGGACACTCATCAGTGTAATCTTCGTATAAGGAGGTGATCCAGCGCCAGGTTCCCCTAGCGCTACCTTGTTACGACTTCACCCCAGTCATGAACCACAAAGTGGTGAGCGTCCTCCCCGAAAGGTTAAACTACCCACTTCTTTTGCAGCCCACTCCCATGGTGTGACGGGCGGTGTGTACAAGGCCCGGGAACGTATTCACCGTAGCATTCTGATCTACGATTACTAGCGATTCCGACTTCATGGAGTCGAGTTGCAGACTCCAATCCGGACTACGACGCACTTTTTGGGATTCGCTCACTATCGCTAGCTTGCTGCCCTCTGTATGCGCCATTGTAGCACGTGTGTAGCCCTACTCGTAAGGGCCATGATGACTTGACGTCGTCCCCACCTTCCTCCGGTTTATCACCGGCAGTCTCCCTGGAGTTCCCGACATGACTCGCTGGCAAACAAGGATAAGGGTTGCGCTCGTTGCGGGACTTAACCCAACATTTCACAACACGAGCTGACGACAGCCATGCAGCACCTGTCTCAGAGTTCCCGAAGGCACACCTGCGTCTCCGCTGGCTTCTCTGGATGTCAAGAGTAGGTAAGGTTCTTCGCGTTGCATCGAATTAAACCACATGCTCCACCGCTTGTGCGGGCCCCCGTCAATTCATTTGAGTTTTAATCTTGCGACCGTACTCCCCAGGCGGTCTACTTAACGCGTTAGCTCCGAAAGCCACGGCTCAAGGCCACAACCTCCAAGTAGACATCGTTTACGGCGTGGACTACCAGGGTATCTAATCCTGTTTGCTCCCCACGCTTTCGCATCTGAGTGTCAGTATCTGTCCAGGGGGCCGCCTTCGCCACCGGTATTCCTTCAGATCTCTACGCATTTCACCGCTACACCTGAAATTCTACCCCCCTCTACAGTACTCTAGTGAACCAGTTTCAAATGCGGTTCCGAGGTTGAGCCCCGGGCTTTCACATCTGACTTAATCCACCACCTGCATGCGCTTTACGCCCAGTAATTCCGATTAACGCTCGCACCCTCCGTATTACCGCGGCTGCTGGCACGGAGTTAGCCGGTGCTTCTTCTGTCGCTAACGTCAAATGATGCTGCTATTAACAACACCACCTTCCTCACGACTGAAAGTACTTTACAACCCGAAGGCCTTCTTCATACACGCGGCATGGCTGCATCAGGCTTGCGCCCATTGTGCAATATTCCCCACTGCTGCCTCCCGTAGGAGTCTGGACCGTGTCTCAGTTCCAGTGTGGCTGATCATCCTCTCAGACCAGCTAGGGATCGTCGCCTTGGTGAGCCATTACCTCACCAACTAGCTAATCCCACCTAGGCATATCCTGACGCGAGAGGCCCGAAGGTCCCCCTCTTTGGCCCGTAGGCATCATGCGGTATTAGCCATCGTTTCCAATGGTTATCCCCCACATCAGGGCAATTTCCTAGGCATTACTCACCCGTCCGCCGCTCGCCACCCAAGGAACAAGTTCCTCTGTGCTGCCGCTCGACTTGCATGTGTTAGGCCTGCCGCCAGCGTTCAATCTGAGCCATGATCAAACTCTTCAATTAAAGTTTTGTTGGTCCTAAGACCGGCTCAATGAATACTGACTTCAAAACTGCTCTTACTCGAAAGTAAGACGTAATTTTAAAGCTATTGTTGTTCCAACAGAACAACAATGAATTGACTGTGCCAAAATCAAGTAAACTTGATTCTGATTGGTCACTCAGTTCATTGATAAATCTTTTTTGATTATCATCAACGAGTGCCCACACAGATTGATAGGTTTATATTGTTAAAGAGC